>JAFOHH010000058.1 GCA_017421905.1 Clostridia bacterium | reverse complement strand
GTATTTAAGAAAGTTGAACCGCACCGTCAAGCCCTCTATTTTTAAGTGAATACCGCGCAAGGCGCGTAAAAGAAAGGACCGCCCCCTGTTCGAGCGGTCTTTTCTTTTCAATATCTGTGTTACAAAAAGCGAATGAGCAAAGGTTAGGTGCGCCTATTTGGTAGATGGCGCAAAGCGGAAATTTTTAGGTGCGCCTATTTGCTGCACCTATTTTTCGGGCGGCGCAAGGCGGAAATTTTCGGCTCGCCTTATTTAGCAGGCGGTTCAAGGCGTAAATCGGGAATGTCACGGAACAGCAACCAACGCGCCGAAGCTTTATCGACCAAGCGGGAAAAAAGCCGCTCGCCGTAGCGGGAAAGCACTTCGCCTCCGCCTAAATTGGTGGTAATTACGGTGTGCTTTTTGCGGAGGGCGCGCGTGGAAATAACGCTGAGCAAATATTCTACGGTAACGTTTTTCAAAATGGGTTCCGTTCCCAAATCGTCAATGGCAAGCAAATCGGAAAGGAGCAAACGGTCCATAATATCGGCGCGCAAGCCGTTTTTCGTGGTATGATAATCCAAAAACAGTTGGTTTAGCTCTAAAGCGGTGTGGTAACAAACGGAAAACCCTTTTGCCTCAATTTCCTTACAAAAGGCTTGCATTAAAAAGGTTTTACCCGTTCCGCAGTTGCCCGAAAACACCAAGGTTTTCACCTGCGTTTCGGGGAAAATGCCGGAAAAATTTTGTATGGAATGATGGAATTTATCCAAAGCCGCCTCTTTTTTTGCGGTATGGCTGGCAAAGGAGGGGAAATCGGCAGTTACGCCGCGTTCCAACAAAATCTTTTTTCTCGCATCGCTATAGCAAGTGCAGGGTTTGGTATCCACAAAGCCCGTGTCCTTACACTTTTCGCAGGCGTAGTGGAGGGTTAAATCGTCAGGATTAATTCCTGCCGCAGCAAGCGCGGCGTTTTTCGCAGCCGTTTTTTGCTTTGCGGTTTGGCGAAGGCCATCTGCGGAAGAAAGCCCCTCGTATTCGGCGCGGTACAGCGCCATAAGTGCGGCCTTTTCTTCTTGCTCTAGCGCAATAAAATCGGGAAGCCGTTCGGCAAGGGCGCGATAATAATCACGCTTTGCAACGGCATTTCGCCGCAATTCTTCATAATATCGTTCTACGTCGCGATAGGTCATATAGTCCTCTAAAAAAGGGGAAATTGTCCGCAAAAAGCGCATACGTTAGCGCAAAACCGTAACAAAAACAGCAAAACCGTTATAATAATTCGGTGTCGCTGCCGGCAAAAATGCGGTCTAATTCCTCTTCGGAATAAGTTCTTTGGTCAAAGTTAGAAGCGGCTTGCGCCGGCTTGGATGCAGGTGCGGTAAGGCGTTTTTTCTGCGCCTCCTCCACGGTATATACGCCCTCCGCCTTCAATGCGGAAAGCACGGCGTTTAGGTAGGGAATCGGATTGCTTTTTCCTGCGGAAAGTCCCGCAACGTATAAAATCATTTCGTCGGAAAAATTCCATTTATCCTTCCAAACGGTATAGTTTTCTTTATCCCAGGGGGTAACCTTGCGGTCTATGCCCGCGGCTTGTAGCATTTGCGTTAAAACGCCTTCTACGCGCTTGCTCTCTTCTACGTAAGCAAGGATAGAGGTCAGCGAAACCACGCCTTTCGCGTATAAGCGAGAAATAAGCTCGTCTAACGCGGCAAGCGTTCGCTTTCCACGCTTAAAGCAGTATTTTGCCAGGGCAAGAATGGAAGCGCGGTCGTAGCCAAGGCTCGTCCACGGCGCAACGTAGGTGGAAACGACGGGGTCGATAACCTCCACGTAAACGGAAAGACTGCGGCAGGTTTCCCGTGCAAGCACGGCAAGCTCCTCGCGTTGCTTGAAAAATTCGTCAATTTCCTTTTTGGTAAAGGCCTTTGCGCCGCAAAGCTCTAACAAAACGCCGTCTAGCTTTTTCAAGTCGCCCTTTATTTTACCTGCGGCAATTAAAATGCTTTCGGGGGGGAATCCCAAATCGTTTATCCACTTTTCGTAAAATTTCAAATCGGAAAGCTCGGCCTTACGCTTTAAGCCCAGCTTTTTCAAAACGCCGTCAATCGCGTCCGAATTTTTAAAGTAGTCGGAAAGCTCGTTTTCCACCGCTTCGGCGGTAAGAAGTCCGCGCTCGGCAAAATCCTTTGCCTTGGCTAAAACGTATTTATAGGAGGTAGAAGCTCCCTTTTTATCCACGCAGTAGCGGATAATCAAAAGCAAAGCGTCGGGCTTTAGGTTGTAGGACTCCATCAGCGTAAAATACGCGCGGCATTCGGCAACCGAAACCATTCTGTCCGGCAAAATAGATTGCAGGGCAAGGGTGAAATCGGTATATTTTTCGGGCTTGAATTTTTTGGGGCGCGACGCGGTAATGGGGAGATAGGTAACCTCAAATTCTTCCCCTTCGGTAACGTCTACAAGCCCCGCGTCTTCCAGCACGCGAAAATGTTCTTGTATTTGCTCTTCGCTGCATTTTAGCGCGGTTGCCATATCCTTTATCGAGTAATTTTTAGGAGAGGTGGTGCAAAGATACAACCCGTATAAATAAACCTTTACCGTTTCACCCGAAAAATCGGGCATATACTCAAATAAAAAAATATTTTCTATCTGCGTATGTGCGGTTGCGGATAGTTCTTTAGAAATGGAACAAAAAGCCATTATCGGTTGCCTCTCGGGGGTGAAAATTACTTGCTGCGCCGCAAAAATCGTATAATGCGGGCGATTTTTATTATACCTAAAAAAAATTACAAAAAGCAACTAAAATTTTTGAAAATTTTTTCAACCACAAAATGTTGTGTAAGAAAAAATTGCTTCCGCCACGGTAAAATTTCGCACTACTAAATGTTGTGCACGAAAAATTTTCTTGCCATACGAAAAAGGCAAAAGGCGCAAAACCTCCCGCGCCTCCCTCTTTCCCCAAAGGGGGAATTTACCCCGATAAGCCCCTCTGCCCCTCCGTCCCCAAGGGGAAAACCAGCCAAATAATTGCGCGTGCTCGGCTCTTTTTCAAGGAAAAATTAGCCTTTATCATTCCCTCTGCGCACCTTTTCCAAACGCGAGAAAGGGGCAATTTTCTTCCGTTTCCAAAGGCGAGAAAGGGGCAATTTTTTTCCGTGCGCGTGCGCGCTCCCTATTAAAAAGGCAAAAAAAGGTCAAAAAAAGGGGTTTTTTC
>JAFOHH010000004.1 GCA_017421905.1 Clostridia bacterium | reverse complement strand
TGCTTATTATATGACATAAAAAAATTTTTGTCAACTATTTTTGATAAAATTTAAAAATTTTTTTCACATTTTTTGTAAATTTGCTTTTTTCTATAAAATTTTACACTTTTGACCGAATATTTTTGCCTGTTTTTTTCGCCCAGCCACCCATATTGTTCTTTTTATCGTGTTAAATGTTATTTTCTAACATTATTTTGAGTGTTGACAACATTTTAAAAGTATGCTATAATATAGACACAAAAGAAAAAGGAGACACTCCAATGAACGGTTAACTGCCGAAAGGCAAAACGGAAAACTTCCTTTCCGTTACAATCCCCCATCATAGATAGGAAAACAAACCAAACGTAGGAGACAGACCAATGTACTAATTCCGCCCCAAAACTTATATAGGAGGTACGGACCGCCCAGATAGCGTTTAGGATCGCGCCAAACCGCGAAGGATGGCTTTCTAAGCACAAACAATAACCGATACTTCAACGCAAAATAAGTTAAGGAGGTATACTCCAAAGGTTACAGATCTTTCTTTTTGTAGGTAGCAGCAAAAGGCCCAACCAACCAGTATAGGAGGGCACTCCACCGAAATACGCACTTTAAAATAAAACAGGAGGTACACTCCCATCATTTAAGTTGCGGAAGAAAGAAAAACCTCATCGCCCACCACGGGCAACGCCAAACCACCCGTTTGGAAACAACGCTGGAGGATTTTACCGTGAAAAGAATAAAATGCGGTAAAAAAACGTACTAGGGGGTACAATCCAATGGCTCATTTTATCAAAGGATAACAAACGCGAATTACCCGTTTTAGGGTAGAACGGCAAAGCGCAAAATGCGCCGCGGCCCCTGCCCATGCGTGAAGAAACGCACTTTCCGGGGAAAAGCGGAAAAACGTCCTTCACAACTACATATCGAGATATTAGGGAGGGTTGCAAAACACCCTCCCTTTATGATGGCAAAATTTAAAGCGGCTTTGTTTCGACAAAACTAGACCGTATGCCCCTAAATGCGACGTTTTTACCCGTTTTTATTGCCTTTGCGGCGTGGTATACTCAAAAAAATTCCGCTTGCCGCGCTTTAAGCCTAGCCGCGTGTTAAGCTCGCCGTGCGCTAGACCCCTGCGCCCAAAACGCGCCTAGCGATAGGAGAACCCGCATGAACCGCAAAACCCGTCTTTCCCTTTACGAATACCGCGAATGGCTCGTTTACGCCGCCGCTATGCTTGCTACGTTTGCCGCAGATCGGGCAATCCCCGGCGCGCCTTTGGGTCTTTCGCTCTTTTTTGCGCTCGCCACCTCGGGACTATCGCCCCTTGCGCTTGCCGCTACTTCGTTGCTTTCCGCCCTTACGGTGGGTAACCTTGCCTTTTTGTGCGCTTATTTTTGCGCCGTTTGCCTGCTTACCGTAATTTTTTCCGTTTACCGTGCCAAAAGGGCGCACGTGGGGGCGGAATCGGTTTTTTACCTCGCCGTTTCTTTAAGCGGCTTTTTATTTTGGGGTAGCGGCCCTATCGTACTGCGCGCCTCCCATGCTGCACTCACCGCACTTTTTAGCTACGTTGCGCTGGTGTTTTTATATCCGTTTTTGCAAAAAAAGCGGGTATTTCGCCCCACCCCTATGCAGCTTATGGCAGGGGGAACGCTACTCGTCGTTCTTGGCACGGGCATCTATCGCACCACGGGAGGAACGGTGCTTTACGGGCTTTCTGCCTTTTGCCTTCTCCTTTGCGCGCGGCTTGGCAAGGGAAACGCCGCGCTTG
>JAFOHH010000057.1 GCA_017421905.1 Clostridia bacterium | reverse complement strand
CCATTACAGCTTGCCCTTTAAATCCATTAAAGCGCGATAGCGATGGCTAACGCCGTTTTTTTCTTGAGCGGTGGCAATGCCAAAGCTTTTTTGCAGGTCTACGTTGAAAAAGAGCGGATCGTAGCCAAAGCCCTGCGTGCCTTCTCTTTCAAACAAAATTCTGCCGTGCGTTTCGCCGTAGCCGCTGATATAGGTGCCGTTAGGATAGCATAATACGACGGCGGAACAGAATTTTGCGCCGCGCTCAGCTTCGGGTACGGATTTTAAGAGGTCGAGAACCTTATCGTTGTTCGCCTCGTCGTCGCCGTGACCACCTGCAAAGCGCGCACTATATACGCCGGGTGCGCCGTCAAGGGCGTCTACACAAAGACCGCTATCGTCGGCAAGGGCGGGAAGATTAAGGGCGGTGGCAACCGTTTTTGCCTTGATTAAGGCGTTTTCTAAAAAGGTTTCCCCCGTTTCCTCGGGGTCGCCCGTAAAGCCTGCTTGCTTCATAGAGATTACGGTGTAGTCGGTGAGAATTTCTGCAATTTCACGCAGTTTTGCGGCGTTGCCGCTGGCAACGACGAGAAGGGGTTTTTGATTATTCATAGTCATATTTCTCCACGGTAACAGTTGCTTTGCCTTGTGCGGAAAAAGCAATATCGGTATAAGATAAATCGTTAAAAGACATAGAAGACATCGCTATTTTGCCCGCGCCGGCAAACACTTCGATAGCATTGACGTCGATAAAAATATCGAGAGTAAGAAGGTTTTTAGAAAGGGCTAACGGTGCGGTGCGAACGCCCTCTTTTACGCGCTCTCTATCCTCGCCATTGGTGGGATATTGCGAGTGGGAGGTATCCAGCGTTAAAACGCCGCTATTTTTATCGTAAGAAATTACGCTTTCGTAGCCGCCGCCAACAAACACTTTAACCGAAAGGGTTTGTGCATCGGTCATATCGGCATTTACTTTTAAGCGGCAGCAATTTCCGCTAATGCCGTCAAACGAGTTGGTTTCGTTTTGCAAAATAGCTTGGCTCGTTTGCGAAAGGTGGAAGCTCTCTTCTACGCCCCGTGCGGGGAATTGTAAAAATTCATCCCCCGTAAGCTGCAAACGGCGCGGTAAAGTAAAGTTGTTGGCAAAGCCCGCATTGCGCTCGGTGTAATATTCCCTGCCCCAGTTTGCCATCCAAGCGATAAGCGTGGGCTCGCCTTGCGGCGATTTGGTAATTTGAGCGGCGTAGAAATCTTTGCCGTAATCTACTTCACCAATTTTGCGCGGCGTGAATTTGCCCGTTTGATAATCGAGCTTGCCGATTAGGTATACCGTACTGCGCGAATTGTGGTAAGCGTGCCCCGAAACGGGAACGGCAATGGGCGACATAACGAGGAGATCGGTATTTTCGTCTACGGGCATAAAGGAGGGGCATTCCCACATATCGCCAAGCGATGCATCCTCGTACATTACGCCGACGTATTGCCAAGAAAGAAGATCCTTAGAAGTAAAAAGTTGCGCTTGTCCCTTCCACGCCGAATTTTTACTGTTGCCGACAACGGTATAGTAGCTATCGCCGTGCTTCCAAACGGAAGGATCGCGGAAATCGGAGGTGGAAAAATCGCCCGTCATTTGCTCGGGAACGATTACGGGATTGCTTTCTATTTTGCGGAAGGTTATGCCGCCATCTTCGGAAACGGCAAGGCATTGCACCTCGTGTTGGGGTGCGGTTTGAGTGGCGTTGGTTTGACCGGTATATAGGATATACAGTTTACCGTCCTTTTCCATTGCACCGCCCGACCAGCAGCCGTCCTTATCGTACACTTCGCCGGGAAAAACGGCAAGCGGAAGGTGGGTAAAGTGTATTAAATCGGCACTTTCTGCATGCCCCCAACCAACCACGCCCTCGTAGCGGCATTGGTAGAACAGCTGAAACTTTCCATTATACACGGTAAAGCCGTTGGGGTCATTGATAAAACCGCAGGGTGCGGTAAAATGATAGCGTGGACGGTATTGTTCTTTTACCTGTTCAGATTGTTCGGTAACAATTGCTTGATAATAAGAAAGAGGGTTCATATCCATTTCTCCTTACTTGATAAACATCTCTGTAAACATTATATATCAGGCACGGAAAATTTTCAATATTTTTATGAAAATTCCTAAAAAATAAAAAGCGGTAGAGAAGGCTCTACCGCACGGAATGGAAATATTCTATTTATAAGAAAAAAGAGCGCGTTGCAAGCCCTAATAAAGCTGCAAATTACAGTAAAATACAAAGCACGCCGCCTTTGCCTTCGTTAACGATGCGGGTTACCGTTTTGCGCATTTTTTTGCGCGTATCTTCGGGCATAGCAGTAATTTTATCGCCTAACTCTTCGGCAATTAAGGAGTGTAAGGTTTTTCCAAACACGTTGGTTTCCCAAACGCGAGAGGGGTCTTCCTCGTACGCCGTTTTGAGATATTGTGCCATTTCTTTGCTCTGCTCCTCGTTGCCGACGACGGGGGTAATATCCGTGGAAACGTCTACCCGCATAATGTGAAGGCTGGGAGCGTTTGCTCGAATTTTTAGAGCGCACGCACCGCCTTTTTTTACGAGCTGGGGCTCTTCTAAGGTCATATCCTCCATTTTGGGGATAACTACGCCGTAGCCCTTTTCTTGTACCTCTAAAAGGGCGTCCTTTAATTTGCGATATTCCGCTTTAGCGCGAGAAAGACTTTTACAATAGCTCATAAGGGCATATTCGCCTGTGATTTCTTCGCCGCACTCCTTGCTAAGCACCTCGTAAAAAACGCCATCCTTAGCGGCTATTTCGTACTCCACTTTCCCCTCTGCGGGAAGGACGGCAAGCGCGATGGGATTTTCTACCTTATCCTCTTCGCCAAAAACCGATTCGAACGAAGTGTAATCGCGCAGCTTAGTTGCTTTTTTTGCCGCGCATTTCAATTTTTCCAGCACGGAAGAAAGCAAGGGGCTATCTTGCGGCAAGGCTTGCATCCAATCGGGCAAGCGGAAGGATATTTCTTTTAAAGGAAATTCGAATAAAAGCCGCTCTAATACAGCGGAAAATTCGCTTTCTCCTGCCTGTTCCGCAGAAAGCAAAATGCAGGGCACTTGGTATTTTTCTTCTAGCGAGGCGCGCAGTTTTTTTGCAGAATCCTCCTCCGGATGGGCGGAATTTAGCACGATAACAAAGGGTTTTTTTGCATTTTTGAGTTCCGTACAAACGCGCTCCTCGGCAGAGATATACGCCTCTCGCGCAAGGTCTGCAAAAGTGCCGTCTGCCGTAACCAAAACGGCAACGGTAGAATGGTCGCATATTACCTTTTTCGTTCCTAGCTCAGCGGCCTTTTCAAAGGGCATAGGGTCGGCACTCCACACCGTTTTTACAAGGCGGGGTGCGCCTTCTTCTTCCGTGCCGAGCGCACCTTGCACCAAATAGCCTACGCAATCGATTAGGCGCACGCTTGCCTCTGCTTTTCCCTCTTCTTTACCCGAAAAGCGAATGTGAGCGCCTTCTGCAGGGACGAACTTCGGCTCGGTAGTCATAACCGTTTTTCCAGAGCCTGCTTGCGGCATTTCGTCTAGCGCCTCTTTTATTTTGCCGTCATCCGCCATATAAGGAATTACCATCGTTTGCATAAAACGGGATAAAAAGGTCGACTTGCCCGTTCGGACGGGGCCGACGATCCCGATATGGATATCGCCGCCCGAAAGACGGGCAATATCGTCGTAAATATCGAATTTTTCCATAATAAAACCTCCCGTGTTCTCCTAAGAGTACTATATGGGAGGTTTTTGAAAAATATGCTTTTATTTTTTCTTGATTTTTTGCAGCATGTCTTTAACCGAGGTGGGATGTTCTTCGCCCCGAATAAGCCGCGCAATGTTTTTGCGGTGGGCAAAATAGACGAAAAACATGGATAAAAAGACGCAAACGTAAGTGATAACGAGCGCATACGTGGGGCATGCGGCGTTATGGTATTTGAGGATCATTTCTATTGCATACCAAGCGGCAGGCGGCGTGATTGCGATAAACGAGCCGACAGAGCCAAGCTCGGTAAAATACACGAAGGTAATTGCCGCGGCAACCATGATAATTGCAAAAATGGGGTGGGAGGCAAAATATACCCCGATGGTAGAGGCTACGCCCTTTCCTCCTTTAAATTTGAAAAAGACGGGATAGATATGCCCGAGCACGACTGCAAGGCCACACAAGGGCTTTACCATATCGCCCACGATGAAATCCGTACCCGTGGAAAACGCAACGTTACGGAAGAAAAACCAACCGAGCCACGCGGGGATTGCACCCTTTAGCATATCGAGAACGAGGGTTAAAAGGCCGATTTCGATACCAAAGGTACGGCTCATATTAAGCGTGCCGGGGTTGCCGCTGCCTTCTTCTCTAATATCTTTATTTTTAAGCTTAGAAATGATTACGGCAAAATTGATGTTTCCGAACAAATAGGAAAGCAAAACGCAAACGGCAATTTTCCACCAAACGTCGTGAACGGAAACGATGGTAGCAGGGGCTGCAAGAATCATGTTTCCTCCTCTTCCTTTTGGCGGAATACGAGGCGAATGGGCGTGCCTGTAAAGTTAAAGGCGCGGCGCAGACAGTTTTCTAAATATCTACGGTAGGAAAAATGGACGAGCCCGCTGTCGTTTACGAAAAATACGAAAGTGGGAGGCGCAACCTCTGCCTGAACGCAGTATTGAATTTTTAATCTTCTGCCTTGGTAGGAGGGCGGCTCGGAGGTGCGAACGGCATCCATAACGAGGTCGTTTAAAATACCCGTTTTTACGCGGAAATTTGCATTTTCTACCGCGCGCTCGCAGTATTCGATAATTTTTTCGGCACGTTGCCCCGTTTTAGCGGAAACGAAAACCGTTTCTACGTAATCCATAAAGGCAAGGTCTGTTGCAACGTCCTTTTTATATTCGTTTACGGTGTTGGTATCCTTTTCTACCAAGTCCCATTTATTCATCACGATGACGGAGGGCTTGCCCTGCTCGTGAATATATCCGCAAATTTTCGTATCCTGCTCGGTAATGCCGAGGGTGGAATCGATTACGGCGATACATACGTCGGCACGGCGAACTGCACCAAACGCACGGAGTACGCTGTAATACTCTACGTCTTCTTCTACGTTAGATTTTTTGCGGATACCTGCCGTATCGATTAACAAATATTTCTTACCCTTGTAGGTAAAAGGGGTATCGATAGCGTCGCGCGTGGTGCCGGCAATATCGGAAACGATGGTGCGTTCAAAGCCCAAAAGGCGGTTGCAAATACTGCTTTTACCTGCGTTGGGTTTGCCGAGTACGGCAATTTTTAATACGTCTTCTTCTTCCGAATCGTCTACCGCATCGAAATGGCTGCAAACCTCGTCGAGCAGGTCGCCGATGCCTTTGCCAAGCTCGGAAGAAATACCGTAAGGCTCGCCAAGGCCTAGGCAATAAAAATCGTAAAGCTGCTCGGGATGGTAGTTATCCCATTTGTTTACGGCAAGAACGACGGGCTTACCCGATCTTCTTAATTTATCGGCAACGTCGTAATCGGAAGAGGTGAGGCCGGTTTTAGCGTCCGTCATAAACACGATAACCTGCGCCGTTTCAATAGCGATTTCCGCTTGTTTTAAAATGTGACGCCACATTTCGTCTTCTGATTTTAATTCTAATCCGCCCGTATCGACAAGGGTGAAATTTTTACCGCACCATTCTGCATCGGCATATAAACGGTCTCTCGTAACGCCGGGGCGGTTTTCTACAATAGAAAGGCGCTTACCTGTTACTTTATTAAAAAAGGTGGATTTGCCGACGTTGGGACGACCAACCAAAGCAACCAAGGGTTTTGCCATGGGTTTCTTCTCCTTACATTTTCTATATTTATTATAACCGAATTTGCCTGTTTTGTAAAGGGTTTAGGACTGCAATATAAAGAAAAACCGCCGCGCAATAGCGCGGCGGCAAAGGTTTCGTCATTAAAAAATTCCGAATACGGCACTTGCAATATAAATGATTAAAGCAACCCAGTAAGTAATTTTCCAACCCTTTCCGTGCGCATAGGCAAAGGAAAATGCTGCAAACGCAATACCGAGAAGGAGTGCCACGTCCTTAATTAAACCTAAAACGTTAAAAATTTTACCGCCGATTTCCAAGCCGATAAGAGGTAATACGTTATTGACAAAAATCAGTAACGCAGCAAGTACCAGCGCAAAAAAGGCGCAAAAGCGGACGAAATCGTTTCTTTCTTTTCCCATAATATCAGTCTCCTTTGAGAAGTTTTTATTATTATATCATTAAATGGGGTAAATTTCAACCCCGTTTGGAAAAATTTTTTATGTTTTTACATATTTTAGATAAAAAAGGGTGCATACACGGCAAACTCCCCCTTTTGCTATCTCCCTTTACGCTTGTTTTTTGGAAAGAATTACGCATTCTTCTCCATCGGTTTCCAAAAAGCGGACTTCTACACTTTCGCTATGCGCGGTGGGAACGTTTTTGCCAACGTAATCGGCACGAATGGGAAGCTCGCGATGGCCACGGTCTACACAAACGGCAAGCTGAATGGTTTTGGGACGCCCCAGCTTTAAAAGCGCCTCGATTGCGGCGCGCACCGTTCTGCCCGTAAAAATTACGTCGTCGCAAAGCACGATATCCTTCCCTTCTACAGGGAAATCGATTTCCGTTGCAAGGGCGGAAGGTAAAATATCCGCCGCGTTGCGATCGTCCCGATATAACGTAATATCGAGCGCGCCAACGGGGAGCTGCTTTCCTTCAATGCGCAAAATATTAGCGGCTAGGCGTTTTGCCATGGGAATACCGCGTGTATGAATACCGACAAGCGCTAAATTTTCGGCGCCTTTGTTTCGCTCTAATATTTCGTGCGAAACGCGGACGAGCGCACGGGAAATTGCCGCCTCATCCATTAAAAGTGCGTTAGGTTGCATATCGTTACTCCTTTGGAAGTGGATAAGTTTGATTAAACCAAGCCATACGCTCGGTAAGCCATTTTATAAGAAAATCGAGCTGCTTTTGGAAGGTATCGTATTGTTCCAGATGGAAAGGAAGGGCATCGGTTACCGACCACCGCTCGAAATTGCGGGTAACAGCATCGCTAATTTCGTTCAGCACCAAATGCAGATTACTCATAAGGTAATTCCAATCGGTAGCAAGGTGTAATTGCACGCGCTCTTTATAATGCAGAGCAAACTCTGACATTTGCATCAGCTGTCCGTGAATGGTACTACCCATCGTGTAACTACCCGTTGCGCTATGGACGTGCTCGTGCTGGCAGTTTGCCGCGCCGATATCGAAATCCCATACCGGGCCGTAATGAATTTTTCCGCCCTGGGGGTTATAGAGGAAGATACTGAGTTGGAAGCAATCGAAATTTTTAAACAGGTCTTGAATCATCCAAAAATCGATATACGAAGTTTCGTCGCACAGCTGCGTAAACCTTTCGTAATTTCCAATTGAAATAGCCGCGAAAGAATAGCTGAGACTTTGCGTGATATAGGTTTTAATTCCCGTCCATTCTTCGCTGGTATAATCCTCGCGTTCGGGATACTTTACTTCCCAATAATATCCGCCGGCATAAACGTACTGTTCGGAATAGTCCAAACGACCTTCTGCCATTTGTTCGAGAAGGTAACCGGTATCGTAAACGTTGTCGGGCGTTCCGGCAAGGTTTACGCGATCCTTTTCGGCGCGGACGACTTCTACAAGAAGATATAAGCCGACGTAATCGCCGTTTAAGGTAACCTCTACAAAGCGGGTATCCATAGACCAAACGACGGATTCGCTAGAGCGGCCGAGGCAGTACGCAATATAGTTGCGCAGGCAGGATTTATCCGCCATGTTGGCAATTAAGGCGTAATGCTTACTGCCCGTGAGCCCTGCCATATTATAATTTTTATCTTCCAGCTTTAGGCGGTAAGATTTTTTTGCCATATTCCACCAAGAGGAATTGCCTCTACCGCGGATTTCCGTACGGCAGGAAACGTTCCACTCGGGATACACGTCGCTATCGATGGAAAGGGTTGCGCCGATGTATACGTCCTTAGAGGCAATCGGCTCGCCGCCATCCGTTTGAATGTTGATCATGGGCACGTCGCCAATTAAGCACATATAATCATCGGGATAGCTGTCCGTGCGTAAATCGTACCACTGCGCATAGTAAATAACGCTCCTTTGCACGGGAGATTCGGCAGAAAAGCCTCTGCCGTCCGTCGATTTCCAGCCTTCGAAACGGAAATGCGTACGCGAAACCTCGGGTGCGGAAACCTTTTCCCCTGCCTTGACGATATATTCTACGGGGTCTTCTCCATTTTCAGGATAAAAAGCAACCGAATACAGCTTATCCCATCCGCCGTGAAGAGAAATATTTTTAGTTACGGGTTGTGAAAAATCGTATTCTTGCGACAAGACGGGCGTAGTAAACCAACCGCGGAATAGATACATTTCGCGATCCTTGGGCTCGATAGAAGAGATCGTTGCGCCGTATTTGCAGTAAACCGTTTGCGTTTCGCCACCGTAGTAGGGGATGAATTTTACCTCGCAAGGGGCAATCCATTTGGAATAAAGGGTGGTTTTTTCTTCAAAAACGAAATCCCCTTCGTACGGCTTGGTTTTTTGCTTATCGGTAAACCAGCCGACAAAGGTATATAAATCGTTTTGCTGATATTTTTCGGCATTAAACGCCGTACCCGCAAGGAGAATTTCGTTTTGGGCTACGCCTAAATGGTCGTAGTAAACAACGGTAACGGGGCTTTTCCATACCGCGTAAAGGGTTACGTTTTGCGTTAGGGGGTCGCCTGCGTAATAGTCGGGCTTTTCTGCGGCGTAAGACCACCCCTCAAAGCGGTATAAGCCGTAGGTAAGGGTTTTCCCCTCTAAAACGGCAGCGTAAGGCAGAGTGAGAAGTTCCTGCTCGTGATAAGCGGAAATAAGGGTTACGGTTACCGTTTCGGGACGCCATGCGGCGTGCAGGGTGCAAGCCTCGGTAATTGCCTCGCCTTGGTACGGGAGTGTGAAAAGCTCATCGTAAAACCAGCCGAGGAATACTTCGTTTTCGCGCGAGGGAATTTGAGTAAGGGGCGTGCCGTAGGGGTGGGAAAGCGTCGTTTGTTCTTCCCCGTTTTGTAAGATGACGGGAAGGTTTGCATCTACCCATTTTGCATATAGCGTGCAAGAGGAGGTTATTTCTTGGCCTCTATATTT
>JAFOHH010000056.1 GCA_017421905.1 Clostridia bacterium | reverse complement strand
TTTTACGTTAAAACCGCAGTGGGCTTTATCGTATAAAATTATTCGTTTTCTGCAATTTCCGTCCAGTTTGCAATATGGCGTTTAATTTCGTTAATGGAAACCTCGCGCACGTCTTTATTTTGCGCAATCGCTTCGTATGCGGCGCAGCCTGCCGCCTCGCCCATTGCGACACAATCGCCCGTTACGCGGTAAGAAGCCATCGCTTCGTGCGTGCCCGAAATTGTACGCCCCGCAACCAGTAAATTCTTTACCCCTTTGGGGATTAAGCAACGGTAGGGGATGCCGTAAGGCTGGCTGTGCAGGTTGGTTTGCACGTCGCTATCCGGCTCGTGAATATCAATTCCAAACGCACAAATGCAAATGCTGTCGCTAAACTTTTTGCCCTGTACCAGGTCTTCCAGCTGCAAGGTGTATTCGCCAACGATGCGGCGCGATTCTCTAACCCCCAGCATGGCGGCCGTTTGCAATAGAGTAATATCCTTAAACTGCGGTACGTAGTTTTTCATTATCTCAAACGTTTGCATGGCTTGGCGACGGCCTTCCGTTACTGCGGCGGAAAAATCCGTGCCGCTTAGCGTGTTATAGCCGCGCATATGCGTCAGTTGCACAACTGCGGTATCCGTTCCGGGAACGTTAATTACAAAGGGATGGTTAAAGGGAATTTTATAGTCTAAGCCGTGCGTTTCTACCGCCTCGGTAATCAGCTTGCAAAGTTCTTTTGCGTCCTGTTGCACAAAGCTTACGTTTCCGATTAAAAACATCAAGGTGGCCGCTTGACAGCCGCCGTCTTTCTCGCGCCCTATTTTAATTTCTGCGCCGGAAAGAGCCGCAACGTCTGCATCGCCCGTGCAATCGATTACTATTTTTGCCGGGTAATAGCATAGCCCTTCCTTAGAATGGGTAAACAGCCCGACTACCGCATCGTTATCCGTTTTTACGCCCGTAACCACGGTGTCAAACAGCACGGTAACGCCGGCAGCTGCGGTCATTTCGTCTAGCAACCACTTCATGCGCTCGTATTGAAAGCTAATGCCCCAAAAACCGCCCCAGGCGTTGTTTTCTACAAGGCGAGTATAAATTTCTTGCATAATGCCTACCTTGTTACTGTGGTCAAATAACGGGTTGACAAGGCCTGCCGTCCACATGCCGCCAAGGCAAATATTTTTTTCAATTAAAAGCGTTTTGGCTCCCGCACGTGCCGCAGCAATTGCCGCCGCACTGCCGCTTGGTCCGCCGCCTGCAACAATTACGTCGTAACCATCTTTTACAATCGCTTTGCAAGAAAATTGTTCTGTTTTCATAAAGACACCTCTTTTATCGAAATGGAATTACTGTTTTGATATGAATAAGTCCCGAGGCAAGTAATTGTCGGGACTAATTGTTGTATTATGAAAAAAGGAAGGGTTCTTTTTCTTTGGAAATTAAATCGATGGATTCTACCGTGGGCTCGGTTTCGGGTTCTTCCGAAGGGTTTGTCTCGGGTTCTTCCGTGGGCGCAACGGTAGGTTGTGTCGTAGGTTCAGTTTCGGGCTCTTTTGAAGGCGTTACTTCGGGTTCGTCCTTTTCGCCGTAGGGGCGAGTTGCACGTTCGGGCAGGGGATAATAGTCGTTAGGAACGTGCGAAACGATAAAGGCTTTGCCGTCGCTACCGATTTCGTTATCCGTTTTGCAGAAGTAGTTATAACGGATGCCGGTAGGGTTGTTTTTGGGATCGTCCCAAGTTAAATCAAACCAGTACCA
>JAFOHH010000055.1 GCA_017421905.1 Clostridia bacterium | reverse complement strand
CGCCAAACATATGCCCGCCGATATCATGCGACTACCAGGTATAGCCCACGTTACTTGCCGTTGCGGTAAAGAAAGGTAAATAATTTAGCGTATCCCAAGTGATGTGCGTATCACCCGAAAAGCCGAGGGGGTATCGGTGCGCACCCACGCCGCAGTAGCGGGATAAAACGAGGGGCGTGGCGCTAGTTTTGGCGTTATCTAAATAGTGGTAATGGTTCAGCGCCCAAAGGGGGTCTAAGCCCTCCATGGTCGACTTCTCTCCCTGTTGCCAGTCAATCCACCAAAAGCTTACGCCGTCCTTTTCATACGGTTTATGAATAACGGAAAAATAGGCGTTAATAAATTCGTCGCTGGCAACGTTAAAGGGGATATGCTCGCCTGTGGAGGGGTCTTTTCCAAGAGCGGTTGCCATATCGGTATAGCAATCCTCCCACCATCTTACGCCGTCGGCAGGGTGCAAGTTTAGCGTTATTTTTAAGTTTTTATCCTTAATTTTTTGCAAGAAGGATTTATAGTCGGGGAACAAGCGTTTATTCCAAGAATAGCCCGTCCAGCCGTTGTTACCGCCGTAAAAGGGCGTGTTTCTACCCTTTGCGGTAATGGCTAAATCTTCTTCCATTTGCGTGGAGTAATGCCAGTCCATATCGATAGTGGCAACGGTTAGGGGCACCTCTTGTTCTTCAAACAAATTAAGCAGGCGCAAATATTCCTTATCGGTGTATACGTAGTAACGGCTCCACCAGTTGCCCAGCGCAAAGCGCGGAATAAGGGGGACGCTGCCCGTAATAAGGTACAATGCGCGAACTGCGGCGCGGTAATCGTTTCCGTAAGCGAAAACATACTCGTCGCTACCGCTAGCACGCTGCGGCTGTACTTTGCCTTGAGCAGATAAGGTAAGCGAATCCCCATCGGAAATTACGGAAACGCCCGTTTTCGAGCAAACGCCTGCGCAAAGCGAAATGCGGCTGAATTTATGCTTGTTTTGCTTGGTTTTGGTTTCGCCGCCCACGTGCAAATCGCCGTCGTAGCCGTCTAGGGTACGTGCCGTTCCAAGCAAGTTACCTGCGTTTTCTAACTTTCGGCGCACGCCGCCAAGTACAACGTAGCAATTTTTACGTTCGGGCTTTAAAACGAGCGTGCAGCAATCCGTTTGAATAACGCACTCCTCTTCCGCCGCCGTTACCGTAAAGGCTTGCGGCGGCATATCGCGAAACCATACCGATTGCGTAGCCTCGTCGCGAAAG
This sequence comes from Clostridia bacterium, assembly GCA_017421905.1. Classification (GTDB taxonomy): domain Bacteria; phylum Bacillota; class Clostridia; order Christensenellales; family Borkfalkiaceae; genus SIG402. The sequence continues at coordinate 1,139 of JAFOHH010000055.1, read as the reverse complement.
CGTTTTTCTTTGCTCTTTTCCAAGCGAAATAAACGGTTTTGCAACACCGTAACGCGGTAATCGCGCCATAAAACGACGTTTTCTTCCTTAGCAAGGGGGCGGGTTTGCGCAATTAAATGACTGTCTAACATAACTGCTCCTTAGGGGGTTTTGTTTTGATTATAGCACGCAGCCCCAAAAGAGGCAAGAGTGTTTTGATATGTGCGCAAAAAATGGCACAGACTTCGCAACTTATCTGTTACGCCTCTTCGTCTAAAATATCGATGAGCTTAGGGGTATCTGCCGAAACGGTTACGTTGCGCAGGCTACGGTCGATTGCGCGCGTTCTTACCCCGATGAGCTGATCTAACTCCTTACTAGCGCCGTTTAATTTCTTTTGAACAGCCTCCATAATTCCACCAAACTTGGTAAATTCTGCCTTAACCATACCCAAAATAGTCCAAACCTCGTTGGATTTTTTCTGAATAGCCAGCGTTTGGAAGCCCATTTGCAAGCTGTTAAGCAGCGCCGCCATGGTGGTAGGCCCTGCCACGGTAATGCTGTATTTGGAGCGGAGCTCTTCTACAAGCCCCAGCTTTACTACTTCGGCATACAAGCCCTCTACGGGCAAAAACATAACGGCAAAGTTGGTTGTGTGCGGCGGATTGATATATTTTTCCTTAATATCCTTTGCCATGCCTTTAATGGTTGTAATAAGCTGCTTTTTCTTAAGCTCAAAGGCGTCGAAATCGTTGTTTTCATACGCCACCTGCATATCGGTATAGATGGTGTAGGGAAACTTGGAGTCGATGGGCAGCAGCACCTCGCCGTCGTCGCCGCCGGGCAGTTTCACGACGTATTCTACGGGGTCGCGCCCTGCCTTGTTGGTTACTACGTTCTTTTCGTACTGCTCGGGCGAAAGAATTTCGTCGATGATTGCACCAAGCTGAATTTCGCCGAAAATACCCGTTGTTTTTACGTTGGAAAGCATTTTGGACAGCGTGCCCACTTCCGAAGAAATTTTTTGCATTTCCCCAATGGTTTTGGTAACGCGTTCCAGCTCTCCCGCAAGCACCTTAAACGATTCGTTAAAGCGGTCGTTTAGCGTTTTCGTCAGCTTTTCGTCTACCGTTTTTTGAATTTCGGCAAGCTTTGCCTCG
>JAFOHH010000054.1 GCA_017421905.1 Clostridia bacterium | reverse complement strand
GTTACGCCGCGACGGATAGCGGCAAGCGATTTTTCCTTTAATCCGCCGATGGGGAGCACTCTGCCGCGCAGGGTGATTTCCCCCGTCATAGCCACCGATTTTTTAACCTTTTTGCCGGTAAACGCCGAATAGAGGGCGGTTGCAATGGTGATACCTGCGGAAGGTCCGTCCTTAGGAGTTGCCCCTTCCGGAACGTGGAGGTGGATATCGGTTTTTTCAAAGCGGGAGGAATCGATGCCGAAGCTTTCCGCATTGGCGCGAATATAAGAAAGGGCTGTGAGGGCAGATTCCTTCATAACGTCGCCAAGGCTACCGGTCAGCTTTAATTCTCCCTTGCCGGGCATTAAGTTGACCTCTACCTCTAGCGTAACGCCGCCAACTGCCGTCCATGCAAGGCCGTTGCAAACGCCAACATTGTCTTCTTGCATTGCGTTAGAAAGGGTATATTTGGGCTTGCCGAGGTATTTTTCTAAATTTTGCTCGGTTACCTTTACGCTGCCGATGGATGGATCTTTTACGTAAGAAACGGCGTATTTGCGGCATACGTCTGCAACGACGCGCTCTAAATTACGAACGCCTGCCTCCATGGTATAACGTTCTGCCATTTTGCGGAATGCACCGTCCGTAACCGTAATTTGTCCCTTTCCTAGGCCGTGCTCTGCAAGCTTTTTGGGGAGAAGGTATTTTTTGGCGATTTGTACCTTTTCTTCCGTCGTGTAACCGGAAATTTCAATAATTTCCATGCGGTCGCGAAGGGGGGCGGGAATGGTATCCAGCGTGTTTGCCGTTGCAACGAACATTACGTTGGAAAGGTTAAATTCTTCTTCTAAATACCGATCGCGATAGGTGGCGTTTTGTTCGGGATCGAGCACCTCGAGAAGTGCCGATGCCGGATCGCCGCGCATATCGGAGGAGATTTTGTCGATTTCGTCCAGTAAAAATACGGGATTGTTGGCTTTTGCAGAACGGATTTCGTAAATAATTCTGCCCGGCATTGCGCCGATATACGTTCTGCGGTGACCGCGGATTTCCGCTTCATCCTTTAAGCCGCCAAGGCTCATGCGTACGAACTTTCTGCCCATAGCCCTTGCAATAGAGCGGGCAATAGAGGTTTTACCTACGCCCGGAGGACCTACAAAGCAAAGGATAGGGCCTTTGAGTGTTTTGGTTAAGGCGTGCACGGCGAGGTATTCCACAACGCGGCGTTTTACCTTTTCCAAACCGAAATGATCCTCGTTAAGCACCGTTTCGGCGTGAATTACGTCGTTATTATCCTCCGTGCCTTCCATAAAGGGAAGCTCTAAAATAAGGTCGATATAATTGCGAATTACCGTGCTTTCGGGCGAGGAGGGCACCATTTTATCCAGGCGCGCCATTTCCTTTAAGGCTTTTTCGCGAATGGCCTCCGGCATGGGCTTTGCCTTGATTTGCGCTACGATTTTTTCGTTTTCCGCCTCGTCGTCGCCAAGCTCTTTATGAATTGCCTTAATTTGCTCGCGCAGGAAATATTCCTTTTGGTTTTTATCGATGCTTTTGCGCACCTCTTCGGTAATTTTCTTTTGCGCGTTGACGATTTCCAGCTCGGTAGAAAGGGCGGTTGCAAGCAGGGTTAAGCGCGTTTCCGTACGGCTTTCTGCAAGTACGGCTTGCTTTTCTTCTTTAGAAAGCCCCATTTGCTGCGACGCTGTGTTGCACAAAACGTTTGCATCGGAAATGGAAAGCAGGTTACGAAAGGCCTCCGTAGTGGCTTTGTTGTTGGTGGGAGGGAACTGCGAAAGCAAATCCTTTACCACGCGAACGGCGGCGGCTGCCTCTTCGGCATTTTCGCTAACGTAGGAAAGGGGCGCAACGCTTGCCGTATAATATTCTTCCCCTTCCGTAAAGGAAATAAGGGAGGCGCGAGCTACCGATTGCACGGTTACGCGAAGGTTTGCACCCGATTTGTTTACTTGGCGAACGAGCGCAATAACGCCTACCTCGTATAAGTCGGACTGGGTGGGATTATCTACGCTATCGCTACGCTGTGCGCAAATAAAAATTTCGCCTCCGTGCTCGGTGGCATTTTTTACGGCGGAAACAGACTTGGGTCTGCCTACGTCGATAGAAAGCGTGGTGTTTGGCAAAATAATTTTGCCGCGGAGAGGGATGCAGGGTATTATTTTTAAGGTTTCTTCCATTGTCTTTTCCTTATAAAGTATTTTAGAGTATATATCATTAGTATATAATATTTTCGGATTTTTGTCTATAAAAATGAAAGAAAAAACCGCTTTTTCTTTGGAGAGAAAAGGGAATTTTCTGTAATTTTCGCTCGGCATCTTGACAAAAAGGAAAATAGGGCGTATGATAGTGGTATGGAACAAGTAAAAACCCTTTTAAACGAACTTTCCGTAAACCCTTACGGCGAAAAAATAACCGTACTTGGCGCAAGCAAAACGCGTACGGCAGAAGAAATTATTGCCCTGTTTCAAGCGGGCGTTTCCGTTATGGGCGAAAACCGCGTACAGGAATTTAAAGAAAAATACGACACCGTGCACGCTGCGGGCATTCCCTACCGCTTTATCGGCCATTTGCAAACCAACAAAATTAAATATTTGGTGGGAAAGGTCGATTTAATTGAATCGGTAGATAGAACGGAGCTGCTCGACGCCATTTCCGCAGCCTCGGTAAAGGCAGGCGTTACTACCGAAATTTTATTGCAAATTAACGGCGGTAAGGAGGAAAGCAAAAGCGGCTACGAGGTAGAATCCGTCCTTTCCGCGGCCGATTACGCCCTTTCCCTACCCAACCTAAAACTGCGCGGACTGATGGCAATGCTCCCTGCCGATAAAAACGAGCAAACCCTACGCGAAATTTGTTTGCAAATTAGGGAAAAATATGATATAATGAGAGCTAGATACGAAGGACGTGCGCAAGCGCAAATTGAAATTCTTTCCATGGGAATGAGTGAGGATTACGCAATTGCCGTTGCTTGCGGTGCAAACGAAGTGCGACTTGGTAGAATTTTGTTTGGAGAACGAAAATGAGCATTTTTGACAGATTATCGAGAAATAACGATTTTGAGGAAACGAGAGGCTTTTCCCGTACGCAGCAGGCGGAAGAACCTAAGCTGACGCAAGGAGGCGTTTCCGTTTATAAGCCCAAAAGCTACGGCGACGTGGTTGCGGTAATTGAGCATCTTCGCAAAAACACCCCTGCCATCGTTTACCTCGATGCAATTAAGGAAACGACGGCGCAACGCGTTAGCGATATTTTAAGCGGTGCGATTATTGCCCTTGGCGGCTCTATGTACGAAATTCAGCCCAAAATTTTCATTTACACCCCCGGCGGCGTAGACGTAAAATTAGATTGATAAATAAATTTTTAAAAGAAACAAAGCCACTCCGAACGGAGTGGCTTTTATTTTGCTTTTTATTTACAAAACCCTTTTTACATAGCGGAATTGCAAGATTTTTTTATTTTTTGAAAAAGCACCTTAAACGGGGCGTTTTTCGCAGTAAACGCAGCGGTAGGAAAGACCTTCCTCCCCTTCTGCAACGCGGAAAACATGGTCGATTTCCTGCTCGGTAGAGGTAATGCAACGGGGGTTTCCGCAACGGTAAACGTTAACGACGTCGCCTGCCTTTTCCGTATTTTCGCGCACGGGGTTTGCCTCTGCTTCTTGCAAAAGCTTTAAAATAAGCGCCATTCGCATATATTTGCCGTTGTTGGCTTGTTCAAAATAGCAAGCGCGGGGGTCTTCGTCCACCTTAACGCTGATTTCGTTTACGCGCGGCAGGGGGTGCAGTACGATGAGATCGGCTTTCCCCTTTTGCATTTTTTCTTCCG
>JAFOHH010000053.1 GCA_017421905.1 Clostridia bacterium | reverse complement strand
GAAGGAGAAAGGGCATATGCGCGCTTTGCCCCTTTTCCCGCAAGGAAAGCATGAAATCCTTTACGGTAACGGCGTTTGCGCCGCCGGGAGAACGCCTGCCAAACTGCAACACCTTGCCGAGAGCAAAAGCCGAAACGTCGTCCGTGGGAGCGGAGGAAAGCAGTAGCTCCTTTGCGCTACCCTTGCACGCCACAAGCTGCGCCGCATCCTGCAAGCGCGGGTCTTTTATAAAGCTTTCAAGGAGGGGCGTTACGTCGCCTTTTACCACCTCTTCGCCCAAAACCACAGCCGAGCAAAAGGAGGTTTTTAAATACCAGCCCGTCGTTTTACCCAGTAGCGCCAGCGCGCCGCTAACCGTTTGCGCCCTTTCGGAAATAACCTTGGGTTCGTTTTTAGGCGAGGTGGCATCGCCCTTGGGCATGGCAATTTGCGCCGAAATTTCATAGCCGTTTTCCGCCACGTCAATTGCAATTGCCGTTACTGCCGCGGTTTGTCCTACGTTTACCAACGTAAAATCGTTGCCTACGTACGCCGAAAACGCCGCCACGGCAAGTAAAATTACGCCTGCCTTTTTCCATTTTTTTACGCTCCTCATTGCGCCGCGCTCCCCCTTTTTTTCTTCTTTTTTAGGGTAGAAGTTTGCCCTTTCGCCTCGCCCTTTGCTTTTAGGGAAGGGCGCTTCCCCCTTTCTTTAAAGGAGAATCGCAAGCCCTCCGCCTCTTCTTTTTGGGATCCGCTCCGTAAAGCCACTCCTTTTTCCCTCCTTTTATAAAAAAGCACGAGCGTTAGCGGCAACGCAATGCGGAAAACGATTGCCACGGGAAAAAACCACGCACGCACCGCGCTAGAAAGGGCGGCAAAATTGTTTTTAGTAACCGCAATAGCAAGTAAAAGCCCAAGCGTAACCCCTGCGGAAACGAGAAGATTGCGACGACGCGCCATCCACCGCTTGGCGGCTTTAAGTCCCCGTTTTATGCGTCCGTTCTTCCCCTTTTTGCAGGCAGCATCGCCGCCCTTTTCCCGTTTTTCCTCACGCAAAGTTCGGCTCTGCTCTTCTTGTAAAAACGCCTCTACGCCCTCTGCATCTTCCTCCCTTTTGCCAAAGAAAAACTGCAAGCACCGCGCCGCAAAATAGACGGGAAGTAGTAGCCCCACGCAGGAAACGGCAAGGAGTAAAAAGGTGGAAAAATAATCCACCCTGCCAATTTCAAGCCCCGTTAAATTGTGCTTGGCAAGGTCGGATACGCCAAACTGCACCTCGGGCGCAATAGCGCCAAATACGGCATAAAATATGGCAAAAAAGCATACCGTAAGGCCTGCGCCTATCAAAAACCCACCGTAAACGGTGCGTTTTTCGTTTTTCGTGGCGGAAAATTTACCCAGCAAAAACAGCGGATAAAGCCCTTCTCCAAAATATGCCGCGCCCTGCAGGGTGGTGGTTAAAACAGCCCTTCCGCTTTGCGGAAAAAGGGGGAGCAATCTCTCCATTTTCGCAGAAGGGAAAGCAAACAGTAAAAGAGAGCCGATTGCCGCAACCGATAGCGGCAAAAACAGGTCTGCCGCCCGTCCGAGCACCGTTGGGCTTTTTTCTTGGAGAAAAAACGCCAGCAAAAACAGGGGCGCAACGTAAAAAAGGGAGGGCGCCGTTTCGTACAAGGCAAGCTGAATAAAAAGCCTCTCCTCCCCAAGCGGCAAAAACGCTTGTACAAGCAAGGCTGCGGCAAGCCCCGCCAGCACGATTTTACCGCCCACCCTGCCAAACGCGCGGTATAAAACGGAAGGAAACCCCTCCCCCTGCGCGGCAAGCGAAAGCCCCAAAACCAAGGTGAAAAAATCCATCGCCAGCGATAAAATGAGCGGAAATAAAAGCGCGTGCCCTGCCCGTGCGGCAAAGAGAGAGGGCAAAAATATCGTTTTGCTAATAGGCAAAAAAGCGGCGTATAAAAACGCTAGCTGGCGCGGCGCAATCAATCCTTTTTGTTGGGGAGAAAAACCCGTTTT
>JAFOHH010000052.1 GCA_017421905.1 Clostridia bacterium | reverse complement strand
CTTTTAGAAAATGAAATTTGGGCTTGTCATCGGTTTACCCAAAAGGGCTTTGGGTATCTTTTCCCCTTTACCGCTGCTACGGCGCAAGCGTTAGCGGCTTTCCTTGCGGAAAACCACGTCCTCGCCAAGCAACTTTAAGGCGTTGGTAAAGAGAATTTTCTCTTCCTCCTCCGGGGTTAGATTCATAGAAAGCAGAGCGCGTTTGGCTGTAACCGCCCCTACCCAGGGCGTATCCGAAGCAAACAGCAAACGATCTATACCGTGCGCGTTTTTAATGGCGTGAAAGGTTTCCGCATCTATTTTATCAATGACGTAGGCGGTATCGAAATACACGTTGCGCCCTGCCGTATAACGCAAAACCTCCTCGTACTGATTAACGCCACCCATATGCGCAAAAACGAATTTCCCCTCCCCTTTAATGCGGTCTAGCGCGCGGGCGATGCGCTGCGGCGTGCAGCGGGGAGATTGGGAATAGCCGGGGTCTACGCCGGCGTGGGCAACGACGATTAAATCCTCGTCGGCTGCGGCCTGCAAAATAGCTAGGTTGCGCTCGTCGTCGATATCCGTCGTTTGATAATCGGGATGAATTTTTACGCCGCGAAAGCCCTTTTGCTTCATCAGCGCCATTTTGCCGCGCACGTCCTCGCAATCGGGATGAATACACCCAAAGGAATAGACGCTATGCTCTCCCTTAAAATAGCCCTCGTTAAGCTGCTGGGCAAACTGCAAAACCCCCTCGAAGGACTGTGGACGGGTTAGCACGGGCAAAACCACGCTTAGGCAAACTTCCGCTTGCCGCATTTGGGCTTGCAGCTCTAAAAGCGTTCCGTTTGCAAAAAAGGGCATATCGGTCTTTTCCGAAAGATATTGCACGGTTTTTTGCGCCATGGCATCGGGAAAAATATGGGTATGAAAATCGATTGCTTGCACAGTAGGTCCTCCCCAAGTAAAAGGTTTTGTTAAAAAACGACTTAACCGTACGGTTAAAATTCTATCCTATTTAGTATACCGCAAAAGGCGGGGCGTTGTCAACGCATTGCCGCGCCTTACCCTTTCCCCGTTCTGCAAAAATTTAAAGGGTTTTTTCCACTTGGCATTGACAATCCTCCTTCTTTCTTGTATAATGAAAGATATAGGTGGGTAAATTTTTAATGTTAAAGGGAAAACCCCCGTATTTTATTGCGGTAAGCCCACAAAAGGAGAACGATTATGCGTTATAAAAAATTTCAAAACGCCGGTGTAGAAGTTTCCGAACTTGCCGTTGGCACTTGGGCAATTGGCGGCGCACGCTACGGCGAAGTAACCGAAAAAAGCTCTATCGATGCCATTCACGCCATGGTAGATAACGGTGTAAATTTAATTGATACCGCACCTGCTTACAACTGCGGCTGTTCCGAACAAATCGTTGGCAAGGCGTTAAAAGGCGGCTACCGCGATAAGGTGTTTATTTCCACCAAATTTGGCATTGGCGACGGTATGGATAAAGCTGGCGTTATCCCCCGCGATAGCTCCCGTGCCGCTTGCTTTAAGGAATGCGAAGACTCTTTGCGCCGCTTGGACGTAGATTATATCGACTTTTACTTTGTGCATTGGCCGGACGTAAACACGCCCGTTGCCGAAACGATGGACGCTATGTTAGAACTGAAAAAGCAGGGTAAAATTCGCTTTATCGGCGTATCCAACTTTGACAAGGCGTTAATTGAAGAATGCTTAAAAACGACGATGATCGACGTATTCCAGCCCCCTTATTCTATGGTAAACGAAAGCGAAAAGGAGCTGATGCAATGGTGCTATGGCAAGGGCATTAACACCCTTTCCTACGGCAGTTTGGGCTCTGGCATTTTAACGGGCGCTATCCGCGAAATTCCCAACTGGGATCCGCTGGATTTCCGCTTTACCTTTTACGATTTTTATAAAGAACCCAAATTTTCTAAGTGCCAAGAGCTGTTAAAAACGATGGACGCTATTTCGGCGAAAAACGGCAAGCCCCTTGCGCAAATTGCCTTAAACTGGGCAACGCAAAAGGAATACGTAGGCACGGCGCTTTGCGGCGTAAGAAACGTACAAGAGGCAATGGAAAACTGCGCGGCGTTCGACTGGAAATTAACCGCAGAAGAAATGGCAATTTTAGACGCCAAGCTTGCAGAATTGAAAATTTAACGCCGCTATTTTAGCGCAATAGCCGTTAAAAATTTACGGTTTTGCAGAAAAATTACTTTAAAATAAACGAAAAGACTTCGGATTTTTTCCGAAGTCTTTTTTAATAAAGGTGGTGGAGTATGATTAACGAACGCTGAGCCAGATAATTCAGCAGTTAATAATCAAACTCTGTATCCAAATATTCTTGTGCAGTACCATACCACACAGGATTATCTTCATCCGCAGATACGTATAATTCAGGATAGATAAGCATCAACACCTTTAATACGCGCTTAACGTCTATAGAACGATGACTTTCAAAAAGATTAAAATACGGATCTTTTATTGGTATTAAGCTCTTTTCAGCCTCAAATTCTTCCTTGCTTTCATAAAAGTCTACGTAATCATCAAATCTTTCGTTATTAAACCAAAGAAACGAACGCCACTTGCCCTCTATGCATAATTGAATCTCATCTGGAGCATTTGTGCCCTGCAAATTTTTAATTTCTTTGCTTAAGTTCTCATAGCAATCCTTGGCTGACATAGGGACGCTTGTATAAAACGTAAAATCTCTCATTTTTCGCTCTCCTTAATCAGTTTAATCAAATTTTGTAAATTCCCTATGATTATAATGCCATAAAATTTGGTGGAGTAAGAACAATCTAAATCGAACCGTTTATAAGTTTATTGAATTGTTCAACTGCATTTTTTTATCTTTTATTTGATGAATTAAAATGTCTTTTTGCCCGTTTTCCGTTTTGATTTTTAAGAGAATACTACCGTTTTTAGATTCTTTTTCTTTGGGTTGGAT
>JAFOHH010000051.1 GCA_017421905.1 Clostridia bacterium | reverse complement strand
GGCCCGGATGGTGTAGGCAATCAGTGTAGCCAGAAGCAGCGTGAGGACGATGCTGATGAGCCAACGAATATTCCAGTCACGAATCATATGCTGAATCAACGAATAAGGGTTCATCCAGCTAATGCCGCTGGCATAGCGCATATAGATATCCACTATGGCGAATACTGTCCAGCTGCACCACAGGCCGATGCGCTCCTTTAACAGGAAACAAACGCTGCCGCATACCCAAAAGGGGAAGGAACGCTAACCTATCAAAACCTAAATTGGTTTTCTAAGGGCGAAACGTGGACCGAGCCTTGCGCCATTGTGGATTCGCTTATTTTGGCCTTGCACCTTTACGCTTTGGGCGGGAGGGAAGAAGATTTAATGCTTGCCCGCCGTATTTGGCATAACGGCATGGCAAGCGCCCAGCGTCCCAACGGCGGCGCGGGTACGGATACTTGCGTAACGGCAAACGTCCCCGTTTTGCGCTCCGATATGTACGAGGCGTTTTTCTGCTGTACCATGCGCCTTTCCGAAGGGTTTTTATGGGCGAACCAATATGCCGATTTGCTTGCCATTCCCCTTACGGGGCAGGTAAAAAAGGACGATTGCGGCAGGTATATGGATGGCGACCTTCTCTATGCGCAGGTAATAAAAGGGGACGCCGTAGTAGACGAAAAACGTGCCGTAACCGTAAACGGCGTGCGCCTTGTGCCCCTTGTAAAATACTATTTGCAGGCAGAGGAAGGAATTGAGCGCCTGCAACAAAAAATCTTGTTTTAAGGCAGAAGAAAAGACTGGCGAATCACCGCTGGTCTTTTTTATTTTTCTTTTTCGTTTCGCCCAAAAAACCGCCGCTGTAAAGCGCAATAGGGGTATCGGTGGGGTTTTGTCGAAACGCCGTCTTCGCCCCAATAAGGGGCAAGTTACGCCTTAAAATGAGAAATAGACGAAAAATTTTAAAAAAGTTGAGAAAAACCCTTTCTTTTCTAAAAGAAGTATGGTATAATAGTAGCGTAAAATTCGCGGTTTCTCTCGTAGAGAGAAAAGGTTTAAAAAACAGGCTAAAACCCCGCGCAAGGGTTTTCCGAAAAGCGAGTTACTTCAAATTAGAAAAATTTAAACGTAAGGAGCAATAAAATGGACGAAGAAAAAGTGCAGGGCACGTACGGCGAAGGGCAGATTCAGGTTCTCGAAGGGCTTGACCCCGTAAGAAAACGCCCCGGTATGTACATCGGCTCTACCGACGAGCGCGGTTTGCATCACCTGGTGCAGGAAATTGTAGACAACTCGATAGACGAGGCCTTAGCAGGCTACTGCAATACCATCACCGTTGTACTGAATGCGGACGGGTCTTGTTCGGTTTCCGATAACGGACGCGGCATCCCCACCGATATTCACCATACCGAAAAAATTTCGGCGGTAGAAGTCGTACTTACCAAACTGCACGCAGGCGGTAAATTCGGCGGCGGCGGATATAAAATTTCCGGCGGCTTACACGGCGTAGGCTTGTCCGTTGTAAACGCTCTTTCCGAATGGTTGGAGGTAGACGTTTTCCAAAAGGGTCAACACTTCCACCAAGTATACAACCGCGGCATTCCGCAGGCTCGCCTTGCCGTCATAGGCGAATCGGATAAAACGGGTACTACGGTAACCTTCTATCCCGATGCCGAAATTTTTGAAACGCTGGAATTTAAGTACGACAACTTAAAATCTCGCTTGCGCGAGCTTGCATACCTCAACAAGGGTCTTACCATTATCATCGAAGATAAGAGAGAGGGCAAAGAGCGTCGCGACGAATTCTGCTACGAAGGCGGTATCATCCACTTTGTAGAAGACTTAAATAGAGAACGTAAGTGCATGTTCGATGCGCCCTTGTATTTCGAAGCGCATTACGGCGACGACACGGTGGAAATCGCCCTGCAATATAACGACGGCTAGTCCGAACAAATTTACGGCTTTGCCAACAACATCAATACCGAAGAAGGCGGCACGC
>JAFOHH010000050.1 GCA_017421905.1 Clostridia bacterium | reverse complement strand
CGCCAGCAAAAACAGGGGCGCAACGTAAAAAAGGGAGGGCGCCGTTTCGTACAAGGCAAGCTGAATAAAAAGCCTCTCCTCCCCAAGCGGCAAAAACGCTTGTACAAGCAAGGCTGCGGCAAGCACCGCCAGTACGATTTTACCGCCCACCCTGCCGAACGCGCGGTATAAAACGGAAGGAAACCCCTCCCCGTGCGCGGCAAGGGAAAGCACCAAAACCAAGGTGAAAAAATCCATTGCCAGCGATAAAATGAGCGGAAATAAAAGCGCGTGCCCTGCCCGTGCGGCAAAGAGAGAAGGCAAAAATATCGTTTTGCTAATAGGCAAAAAAGCGGCGTATAAAAACGCTATCTGGCGCGGCGCAATCAATCCTTTTTGTTGGGGGGAAAAACTCGTTTTAGGGCAAACGGTAGCAGCTTTTAGCGACAGTTTCCCCTCGTTTTGCGCGTTTAAGGCGGTTTTTGCCGACGGCTCCTCCTCGTTTTGCGCTTTTAAGACGATTTTTGCCCTCCTTTCTCCTGCGGTTTGCATGTTTAAGGCGGTTTTTGCTGACCGCTCCTCCTTTTGGGGGCATTCTTGCTCGGGGGCTATCCCTTCTTTTGCTTTTGCGAAACCTTTTGGGGTTTTCATAACCGCTTTCCTCCTTTGGTGGTTTGGTCTTTTTCCGCGCGCACGGCTCTACCTTTTTCCTCTTTTCTTTCGGAGAAGGGGATAAGCCGCGTTTCGTTTTGCACGCCAAGTGCCCGTGGGCGGCGCTGCTGCGATAAAAGACCTTCCTTTACCATTCCGTCCTTTAAGTCGGCGGTGATGCGCGGTGCAAAAGGGGCAAGGAGGGGCGTTCCGTAGTTTTCCACCGATAGCACGAAAATTGCCGTCCCCACCCCCAAAACGGCCACGCCGTATCCGCCGAAAATGCCTGCAACCACAAGCGTTAACAGGCGCAAAACGGAAAGCTCCCCTACAAGGTCGGGCACGGTGTAAAGGGAAATGCCGCTAATTGCCATAATTAATATGGCAGGGGTGGAAATAAGCCCTGCGCGCACGGCGGTATCGCCAAGCACCAGCGCCCCCACAACGGAAAGGGCGAGCCCCACGTATTTGGGCATGCGCACGCTTGCCTCGGTTAATAGCTCGAAAATAACGAGCACGAGTAGCATTTCCAGCGAGGGGGATAGCGGTATTCCCCTAATTGCGCCCGCAACCGATAAAAACAGCTTTAAGGGTATGGTTTGCAAATGAAAGAGTTGCGCCGCAACGTACGCCCCAGGGAGTAGCACGGAAACGCTTGCCGCAATTAATCGTATGATGCGAGAAAAGGTTGCGCGCGCCGCGCCGCCGTAATAATCCTCGGCGCTTTGCAGGTCCTCTAAAAGCATATACGGCAAGGTTAAGGCAATAGGGCTACCGTCTACTAAAATTCCCACCCGCCCCTCGCATAGTTTCGCCGCAAAAACGTCGGGCTTTTCCGTTTGCCCAACCTGCTTTACGGGCGCACCGCTAGCGAGAAAAGGTACGAGGTAAGAAGAATCCGTCACCTGGTCTATCTTCATCCCTCCTATGCGCATTTTTATTTCCTCCGCGCACGTTTTGCTCGCTACGTCCGCAAGATATACCACCGCTATTTTGGTGTGAGAATACTTCCCCACCGTAAGCCAATCCACCACCAGCTGTTTTGCCGTTAAACGCTTTCTTACCAGCGAAAGGTTGGTTTTAATTTCCTCTATAAACCCCTCTCTCGGCCCTTTGATAACAACCGAAGTGGGCGGCTCCATCACGGCGCGTGCGGGCGGTTTTTTTACTCCCACGATAAAGGCGGTTGCAATGCCTTCTATAAACAAAGCGGGGTCTCCGGCAAGCATAGCGGCGGCCGCCTCCCCTATCTCCGTTTGGCTTTTTATTTCGCACGCAAATAGGGCGGAAACAACCTCCCTGTCGCTACAAAGCGGTTGCGTTTGCCCCAAAAGCGGTTTAAGCACCTGCTCGCCAATCGCCGCTTTATCGGCAACGCCGTCTAAAAATACAAGCGCGGCAGGTCTTCCGCCCACCGTAAAGGGGTGGCAAAGCACGTCGCTACCCTTACACGCCGCAAGCAAAATATCCGCATTTTTTTGCGCTTTTTTTGAAAGTTTCAACGCCCGTTTCCTCCTTAAACGCATCCTTTTTTTCAGTTTGCGCCTTTCCTTTGCCGTTTATGCGAAAAAAGAAGGGGAAAGCCCCGCAGCTTTTCCCCTAATAGCCGTAATTCTAGCCCAAAAAGAAAGGGAAAGCCCCCTGCGTGGAACAGCTTTGGCATGGACGAAGAAGGAAAGGATTTCCGCGCCTGCGCCGCCTACGGCCCTCTGTATAAAAATATTCGGTAATTCTTTTTTGGTTTTTTATATTTTTGGTTGAATGAAAAAAGTCCCAAAGGGTATTTCCTTTTGAGACTTTTACTGTTTCTTTTTTAATTTTTATCGAAGAAACCCGCTTTTTTTCTTTTTCATACTTTTCTCCTTAACCCTCTATCGGATACCATACGTAAATACACCTTTCACAATAGTTTTTAAACGTATATTTTCCTATTTTTTCATCTCTAAAATAAGGTTCTATAACAGGTTGACCAACTAAGCGTAGTGCACTCAATTTAAGTACAAAACATTTTGCATTTGGTCCAAATCTTCCATAAATATGTCCAAAAAAGATATCTCTTGGCTTTCTTGTTGTTTTAGGCCAATACTTTTGCCTTTCTTCCTCAATATACGTTAGTTTCATAGCATAAAGAGTAAGAGCATCTACATAATCGGAATTATAAACCGCGCTAGTTACCTTTGAATCGGTAATAGAGGGATCTGTTATAACTTTATAATAATATGCGATATCCTTAAGATCCTTATCCGTCAGCCAGCCGTTATCATACGCCGTTTGCAAGGAACAAAACGCGCCCTTGGGGATAAGGGTTGCAAGATAACTTTCCTGCTCGGCAAGCTGTGCCTCCAACGCGGCAATTTCTTCTGCGGAAAGGTTTTCTGCGTTTTGCAGGGCGGCAATCGTTTCCGCTTGGGCGGCTTTGGCTGCCTCCAGCTCGGCTATTTTTTCCGCCTGCTCCGCTACCGTTTGTTGTAGCTCGGTAAGCTCTTTTTGTAATGCGTCCATTTCTCCGCTACACCCAACAAAGGTAAATAGCGAAAAAATTACAATTAACATACATGCTACTTTTTTCATAGTCTTTTCTCCTTTTATTTTTTTGGCTTTTTGCAAAGGGCGGGCGGTTCTCCGCAAAAGCCTTGGGTAAGGGGTTGGGCTACCCCTCTTTTTTATTATATTATAATAAAACGCCGCTGTCAATACGTAGTTTTTTATACCTTCTATAACGTGCGGTTATACTTTTGGCGTTGGGGGTTGTTTATCCGGCGGGAGCAAGCCCCCGCCCTACGAAAGAACTTACAACGCTGCGTTTGAAAGGCTTTTCGTTTGAGATTCTTCGCTTGCGCTCCAGAATGACAATAAAGCGGACAAAAAAGGCGTTCCTCTTTTCCGAAAAACAATAAAAAAGAGAGGAACGCGTTCTCCGCTCCTCTCATACTAAAATTTGCTGGGTCATTTTCTTTTCGCCGTAGGTGCTGGTATAAAACGCGCCGCCCTCTTCCTTTCTTAAATAGGTAATTAAAACGGAGCTGTGGTCTACCATATAGCGGTTGCGCACCTGCATACACCCCTCGAAGTAACGGGGAGATAGCACGATAACCTCGTCCGCACGCTTTAAGCGGGCACGGTACGCCGCTTTTTCGCTTTTAGAAAAGTACGCATCCTGATTTTCGCACGGCACGCACGCTACAAGCGTTATTTGCGGCAGTTCTTGTTTCAGCTCTTCGCAAACGTCAAAGCAAAGGCTATCAAACCCCACCGCCATGCCGCACAAAAACCGCGTATAGCCCTGCTGCGCTACCCGTTTTATAACGCTTTTCAGCTCGCAAACGTCTAAATCCTCGCCAACCGTTCTGTGCCCGGTAAAGCAGCAGGAAATTTCCTTTTTTTCGATATGCTTTTTTTCCTTTATTTGCAGGGAAAAGCGTTTTTTCACAGGGGTTTGCTCCTTTCCTTTCCGTTGCCGCGCGGATATTTTTCGGGCGTGGGTTTTACCTTTTTAATGAGGAAAATGGTACGCTCGTCGCCGCCGGGGAGGGTATATTTTACCGTTTTTTCTATTTTTCCACCAAGAATAAACAGGGCGTTTTTTGCTTGCGTTGCCTCTTCTTCCGCTTGCTGGCAATTTCCCTTATAGCACACGAAAACGCCGCCCACCTTTACAAGGGGCAGGCAGTATTCCGAAAGGGTGCTAAGGTTTGCAACCGCGCGCGCGGTAACGCAGTCGAACGTTTCGCGATAGGCTTTGTTTTTGCCGAGATCTTCAGCCCGCGCGTTTATTACCGTGTGGTTTGAAAATGCAAACTTTTGCGCAGTTTCTTCCAAAAACTTGCACTTTTTGCCCACCGATTCCACCTGCGTAAAGCTTAAATCCTCTCTTGCAATTTTAAGGGGAACGGAGGGAAAGCCGCCGCCGCTGCCTATTTCCACAACCTTGGCGTTTTGGGGAAAATAATCCATTCCCATCAAACTATCCAAAAAGTGCTTTTTTTCCACCTCGGCAGGCTCTACAATTGCGGTGAGGTTCACCTTTTCGTTATATTCCCTTAAAAAAGCGGAAAATTCGTTTAATTTTGCCCTCTTTTCTTCGGTTAAAATAATTCCGTTGTTTTCAAATACGTTTTCCATACCCTAATTATAACACACTTTATGGAAATACACAAGTAAACAATTTGACTTTTTTACATTGTTGTTTGCTTGTGGATATATTTGTGGAAAACCCCGTTTTTTTCTCTTTTTCCTTTCTTTTTTCTTTAACGCCCTCCAAAAGCCCTATTTTTAGCAAAATTTCTTTTCCACAAAGGCGGCTACTATTCCACACCTTTTCCACCTTAAAATGTGGATGAAATTTTCGTTTTTTCCCGCTATATAACTTGCATTTTTTTCAATAATTTAGTATAATATTGCTAGAATATTAACGGGTGCGCGAGGATCTATCCACATTTCCACCGCCCCTACTTCTACTACTATTTACTTTTAATAATAAATTATTATCAATCAAGGAGAACCCCTATGAAAGTCGTACTCAGCGGTTTAGATTTATCCGACGCAGCGCAAAAAGTATCCAAAGCCATTGCAAGCAAAACGGTAAACCCCGCCCTAGAATGCATTAAAATTACAGCAAAAGGCGATTATTTAACGCTTGCCGCTACCGATATGGAGTTTTTTATCCAAAAAATGGTAAAGGCAGAAGTGTTTATGGAAGGGGAAATTCTTGTAAAAGGTAAGTACTTTACCGAATTTATCCAAAAGCTGGATAAAGAGCAGGTAGAGCTTGCCGTTTTAGATCAAGGTAAACTAACCGTAAAATATACTGATGCAGAAAGCAGCATGCCTGCGCTCGATGCAAAAGAATTCCCTGCCGTGAAAACGGAAACGGGTAAAAACAACATCACCTTAAAAAGAGGGGAATTAAAGGAGCTGATTGCAAAGGTTGCTTTTTCCTGCTCTACCGACGATACGCGTCCCATTTTAAAGGGTGCTCTGCTCGAAGTAAAGGATAACGTCGTAACCGCAGTTGCGCTCGATGGGTTCCGTTTAGCCCTTTGCAAAAAGCATTTGGACGATTCTACCGGCGATATGAAAGCCATTGTTCCCGCGCGTATCTTAATGGAAATTTCCCGCTTTTTGGATGAAAGCGAGGATAGCGTAACCCTTTCCTTCCAAGAAAACGGAATGGTTGTGGAAATTGAAGATACCGTTATTTACGGAAGATTGCTCGAAGGAACGTTTATCGATTACAAGCAAGTAATTCCCGAAAACTTTATTACCAACCTTGTTGTGGATAAAAACCAAATGGAAAACGGCATTTCCCGTGCTTCTATTTGCGCCCGCGGCGATAAAAACAACCTTATTAAATTTGATATTAAGGAAAAATCTATTTCCATTACTGCAGAAACGGAAATAGGCAGAGTAAACGAAAATATTCCCATTAACCTTGTAGGAAAGGATTTAAATATTGCCTTTAACGGCAGATACGTTGCCGAAGCGCTCAAAGCAATTGACGACGAATATATCAAAATTTACTTTAATAACGAGGTTTCGCCCTGCGTAATTAAGCCTTGCAGCAGCGAAGAATATCTTTATTTGATTCTCCCCGTAAGAATTACCCGCTAAAAAGAATTGACATTTAACGGGAAATAGTCTATAATACCAAAGATAATGCAAAAAAGCGGGCTTTTTCCGCAAAAAAACCAAAAAAGGAAGAATGTATCATGAAAAGAACGTATCAACCCAAGAAAAGACAAAGAAGCAAAGTTCACGGTTTCCGTAAGAGAATGGCAACCAAAACCGGCAGAAACGTATTAAAGAGAAGAAGAAATAAAGGCCGCAAAAAGCTTACCGCGTAATTTACGGAGCACGGAAACGTGGAATATAGGCTGAAAAAAAACGCCGATTTTAACCGTGTTTTCAAAGCCGGGAAAAGAAGTTTTTCCCACACGTTAACCCTTCTTTACGTAAAGGGCGAACCGCAAGTAAAGGTGGGCTTTACCGTTACCAAAAAACACGGAGGAGCGGTACAGAGAAACCGTATTAAGCGCGTATTTCGCGCAGCCTTTCGCGAAGTGTTGCCTTTTATAAAGGGCGGATATTATATCGTTTTTATGCCGCGCGTCGGCGTGGAGCATACCTTTCGCGAAACGGTAAAAAATATGCGGTACGTACTAAAAAAAGAAGGGATTATCGAAAAATGAAAATCCTTTTTTATAAAGCGGTGCGTTTTTATAAAAAGCGCGTATCTCCGGGGCTTAGCACCGGGTGCGTTTATACCCCCACTTGCTCGGAATATTCTATGACGGCGTTTTACGAGCACGGAACGGTAAAAGGTCTTTTTCTTACCTTTTACCGCATTTTACGTTGTAACCGTTTTTCTCGCGGGGGATACGATCCCGTTCCCGTAAACAAAAAAAAGTATAAGTGGATCATTTGATCTGAAAGGAGAATGCATGACGAACGCATTTATGACGATGGCCGTTTCCTTGGCAAATACAATTAATCCGAAGGGTTTAAACTGGATAGGAGATTTGCTTTTAAAGCTTTTTTCCGCTATCGGAACGGTTGGCGTTGCGGTTATTATTTTTACTCTGATTGTTAAAGTAATCGTTCTCCCGCTCGATATTTATTCTCGTGTTTCTTCTAAAAAGAACGAGTTTAAAATGAAGCGCATGAAGCCGCAGCTTGAAAAATTAAAAAAACAATACGCAAACAATCCCCAGCTTTACCAACAAAAGCTTTCCGCTTTATATAAAAAGGAAGGCTACGGTATGATGGGACAATGCTTGCCCGTAATCGTTTCCATGATTTTCTTTATCGTCGTATTTAACGCGTTCAGAAGCGTTTCTTACCACGAAGTAGCGCACAATTATAACGACGTGGTTACCTCCTTTAACCAAGTTATCGTCGATAAGTACGAAGAGCTTTCCCTTCCCATGAAGGAAGTTAACGTAGAAAACGGCGACGGAACGGTTTCCACGACGAAAGAATACGATATGGAAGCGCTTAACGCCGCTTTAACGGAAGAACAGCAAAAAGCTTTAATTGAAAAAGCACAAGAAGCGGCAAAAACGACTTACGAAAAAGTTACCCCCGGATTTTTGTGGGTAAAAAATATTTGGGTGCCCGATAACGCGTTTGATAAATCGGTGCCCAGCCACTCTAAATTTAAATCGATTGCACAAGTGGAAATTGACCAAACCGAATACGAAATGGTTACGGGAAAGCTTGTAAAAGACCAAGTAAACGGTTATTTTATTTTGCCCGTTTTGTGTATGGCGTTCAGCTTTCTTTCCCAATGGCTAATGCAACGCATGCAAAAGGAACAACAGCAGCTGCAAACGGTAGACGGACAGCCCAATACCATGAAAATGATGAGCATTATGATGCCCATTATGTTTGGTGTGTTTGCACTCAGCTACTCGGGTGCGTTTGCCCTTTACATGATTATAAGCTCGCTGTATTCTACGATTTCTTCGCTTGCAATTAACGCAATCGCCACCAAAGTAATCGGCAAAAAATTTGCGCAAGAAGCGCCCGTTAAAACGGTTGTAAACAGATAATAAATTGGTCGCAAGGCGACTTTAAGGAGATATTTATGGCACAAAAGTTTGAATTTACCGCAAAGACGGTAGAAGAAGCCGTAAGCATGGGTCTTGCTCAGCTGGGCTTGACCAAGGAAACCGCAGAAATTGAAGTTTTAGAAGAAGGCGGTAAGGGCTTTATTATCAAATCGAAGGCAAAAGTTGCAATCAGCAAAAAGGAAAGCGACGGCGAAAGAGCAGTTGCTTTTATCGATACCCTTCTTGCTAAAATGAACTACACCGCAACGGCAGAAATTGCAGAAGAAGACGAAAAGATCACCATCAATCTCGTGGCAACCAACTCTTCTTCCTTAATCGGCTACCGCGGCGAAGTGTTAGACGCTATTCAAACGCTTGCAGGCGCTGTTGCAAACATCGGCAGAGATGAATACAGAAGAGTAGTCGTAGACTGCGAAAACTATCGTGCAAAACGCGAAGAAACGTTGAAAAGCCTTGCCAAAAAGGTGGGCGAAAAGGCTGTTAAGCTGGGCAGAAAGGTAAGACTTGAACCCATGACCCCCTACGAAAGACGCATTATTCACTCCGCCTTAGCAGAAAATACCGAAGTAAAAACCACTAGCGAAGGTAAAGAACCCAACCGCTTTATCGTTGTTATCCCCAACAACTTAAAGGTGCAAGACGATAAAAAGGGCGGCTATAACCGCGATAGAAAGTTTGACAGAGGCGACCGCAAGGGAAGAGGCGACCGCGATGGCAAAAAGCCCTACGGCGACAGAAACAGAGGCGGACGTCCTGCAGGCGGCCGTGCAAAAAAGAGCACCGTAACCAGCTTTGAAGGCTTTGGCGGCTTTATCGGCAACTCTTTAAAAGACGAATAATCCGACGGAAATAAAAGAGATTTCGCGAAAACACCAAAAAAACTTAACAAAAAAAAGAACGCTCGTGATTCTCTCTGCATTCTTAGCGGAGAATTAGCAAGTACAAAAATTCGGCAGAGAAAACAAGTTCTCTGCCGATTTGTGTTATAATGGAAACGATAAAACTTTGGAGGAGTAAGTATGTCGCTTGATTACAACCAAAAGAATATTACTCTTGCAAAAAATCTTCGTAAAAATGCAACACCGCAGGAGAACCATCTGTGGTACGATTTTCTATCAAAATATGAAATCAGATTTCAAAGACAAAAAGCCATAGACAATTTTATTGCAGATTTTTACTGCCACAAAGCGAAATTGATCATAGAAATTGATGGGGATCAGCATTATACCGAAAAAGGTAGACAAAAGGATGAATTTCGTACAGAAATACTTGAAGGATAT
>JAFOHH010000049.1 GCA_017421905.1 Clostridia bacterium | reverse complement strand
CAATTGGTACAAGCCTTTTTATCCAGCTTTACACCGATTAGCGCAAGCTTGCTGAAAAAGCCGTAAATTGCGCCAAGTGGGCAAAGAAAACGGCAAAACGGGCGGAAAATAAACACGCAGGCCGTTAAAATTGCCACCATAAGAGCAAACTTCCAAGTAAATAGGCCGCCGAGAATTTCTACAAAGGCAACGTTATCCTTATGGAACAGCAAGCCCATTGCGCCGCCAAGCGTTCCCGCAGGGCAAATATACTTACAAAATGCGGGGCTGGCAAACAGGAAGGACATCAGCACCACGAAAATAGCAAGCGTAACGTACTTTCCGTAAGAAAGAATGCGCGTTACGCGATTTTTTTTGAGCTTTGGGGAAGGAATTTTATAAAGCAAGTCCTGCACCAAGCCAAAGGGACATAAAAATCCGCAAATGGTTCTGCCAAGCGCAAGCCCCATTAAAATTAAAATTCCAAAAATATAGGCAGGCAAGCGCGTTTTAGATGCCGCGAGCGCATTTTGCAACGAACCCAAAGGGCACGCGCCAACCGCTCCCGGGCAGGAATAGCAGTTGAGGCCGGGCACGCAAAGGTATTTGCTGTTGCCCTGATAAATGCGCCCCGAGGCAAACCCCTTTAGGTTGGCGTTGGTAAGAAGGGCAGCGTAAAGCTGAATAATTCTGCGCCGCGTGGGAAGGAGCGCTTTTAATTTTTTACCAAAATTTCTCATACGCTCACCCCAGTCCTATACATTGCGTACAAATTTGTACGGCTTTTACAAAGGTATCGTACGCGCCGCCGTTTACTGCGCCAAGGGTGGTGAGAATAACGCCCACCGCAAGCACGGTAATACGGGCAAATAGCAAAGTAGTTCCCTTTCCTTGGGAAACTTCTTCTTTCGCCAAAGAAGTTGCACCTTGCGCCTTGCGGGCGATTAGCGATTGCTTGATATAGTCGATTTCTTTTAAGAGCATAGCGCGGTTAACGTAAGCGTAACCTACGCCCACGGCAAGCGCAACGGCAACCACGGGCAATACGGATAAAGCGGCGGAGGTTTCTCCCTTTGCATTCGTTTTAGCCGCGATTACGAGCGCAACCGCACATACTGCACAAAAGGCAAGCATTGCCGAGCAAACGATTGCGAAAATTTTTCTCGCTTTACGCATTGCGGTAAGATGCTCGTTTTCTTCGCCAAAAGCGGAGGTAAGGCGTGCAAGAATATCCTTGGGCTGGGCTTTTACGCGCAGCTTTTCAGGCGTTTGCGGAAAGAAAAAGCCTATAACGCCGCCCCCTGCAATTGCCGCAAGGGTAAAGTATACCGCCCACGCAATGCGAGAAAAACGCGCGGAAACAACGGCAGGCGTATAAATTTCGCCTCCGCTTGCTCCAAAATAAATATCCGCCGCCGAATAAGCGATAAGCGCCGCCGTAATTAGGAGGCTCGCCCCCAAAACGTAAGCGTATACCGTGCGGATTGTTTTGTTGGTTTTTTGATTCATACACACCTGTAAACGAAATAGCAGCGATACTTTTCCCTTTTCCCCCGTCGGGGAAAATTGCTCCAAACGTCGCCATTCGTTTTTAAAGTTTTTGATATGCAAAAACGCGCGACCGCGCGTTTTTATCGAAAATTTCGTTTGTTGTAGCAAACGGGTTAAATTACCTTGCAAGGGCTTACTCGGCAAAAGGCTAGGCCGCGCTGTTAGCCGGCGCAGCTTGCCCAAAGATACATGAGAAGAAAGGATGCCGTTAGTACGATGAGCACGAAAAGCATGGGCTTTACCATCATACGCATCGCCGTAAAAAAGGTGTCCTTTTTAGAGGCGTAGGAGTTATCCACTTTCTTTTTGGGCGCACTTTTTTCTCTGTATCCGTTACGGTCAACGTGGCTCATATCGGCAATCGTACGATTGTCGTCTACATATACCACCTTGTCTTTCTTTTTCTTTGCCATACCGTTAGTCCTGCGGATATAAGTGGCAAGCAACGAAGTGTCCGGGTTCGTATTCCTTATAACGGGGAACGACGTGCTTGCAAATTTCCGTTGCTCTGGGGCAGCGGGTGTGGAACTTACAGCCCTTGGGCGGATTTACGGGCGAAGGAATATCGCCGGTAAGTACGATACGTTTCATTTTCTTATCGGGATCGGGGTTAGGAACTGCCGAGAAAAGAGCCTGCGTGTACGGGTGCATTGCGCGCTCGTAAATGGCTTTTTTGTCGCCGAATTCTACCATCGAGCCGAGGTACATTACGCCGATTTTATCGGAAATGTAGCGAACGACGGAAAGGTCGTGCGAAATGAACATATAGGTAAGCCCCATGGACTTTTGCAAACTTTTTAAAAGATTGATAATTTGCGCTTGAATGGATACGTCGAGCGCGGAAACGGGTTCGTCGCAAACGACGAGTTCCGGCTTAACGGCAAGGGCGCGGGCGATACAAATTCTTTGACGTTGACCGCCGGAAAATTCGTGCGGGTATCTTTCGTAATAGTAATCGCGCAAACCGCATTGTTCCATTAAGTTAATTACGTAATCTTTAATTTCGTTTTTCGGAACAATTCCGTGTACCTTTACGGGCTCGGAAAGGATGTCCCCTACCGTACTTCTCGGAGGGAGAGAGGAATACGGGTCTTGGAAAATGATTTGCATTTTGGTACGCAAGGGACGCATTTGCTTCATTTTAAAGCCGGCAATATCCGTACCTTCAAAGAAAACTTGTCCGCGCGTGGGTTGATGCAATTTTAAAATGGCTCTTCCAAGCGTGGTTTTACCACAGCCCGATTCGCCTACGATACCGAGCGTTTCCCCTTTATGAAGCTTAAAGGAAATGTCGTCTACCGCGTGGAGAAGGCGGGTGGGCTTGCCAAACATCGTCTTTTTCAAAACGAAGTCTTTATCTAAATGTCTTACTTCCAAAAGGGCGTCGGGATCGGGAGGAAGAACGGAGTCTGCCTCGATTGCCGCAGCCTTTTCGGCAGCTGCTTTTTCCGCTTCGGAAACGTCGTTATAGCCTTGCGTTTCTTCCGATTCCGTTTGGGCGGTTTTCAATTCTTCTTCAGCCATCGTTTTTCTCCTCGTTATACAAGTGACAAGCAACGAAGTGCGTGGGGCTTACCTGAATCATTTCGGGATATTCCCCGCCGCAACGCTTTACGCATTTGTTGCATCTTTCACGGAAGTAACAGTGATTGGGCATATCTACGGGGTTGGGAACGTTTCCGGGAAT
>JAFOHH010000048.1 GCA_017421905.1 Clostridia bacterium | reverse complement strand
TGACAAGCACTGCATTTGTGGACACAAACGCAAAGTACGGCACACCTCAAGAGAGGCATGCCGTACTTTTGAAAACTGTCCTTCAGGGTACAACCCTACACCGTTAGCCTTTTGCTTTTTATGGAGAAGGGTTGCGATTTTTACCGCGCTTAAAATACGGGCGAGCCCTCCCATTCCTGTTCGGGCGCAACGTTTAAAATTTTAGCGATGGTAGGCGCGATATCCAGAAGAGAAACCTCTCTACCGTTCATTTCGCCCGGGGTAAATTCTTTGCCGTAAAAAAAGAAGGGAATAATCATATCCTCGGGCAGAGTAGAGCCGTGGCTACGGTCGTGTCCGCCGTGGTCCGCCATAATAATTACGCGGTATTCCTCCCCAAACTTTTCAATCATGCGCTTTACGTTGTCAATCGCAACGGAAATGCGGCGCAGGTATTCTTGGCTCATCCAACCGTTATCGTGGCCTCCCTTTTCGTCCGTTTCCACCATATACAAAAAGGCAAAATCGGGCTTATATGCGGAAAGGATTTTTTCACATTCGTCCGTTAGCACGGTGTCAGAGCTTTCCGAGGCGTATGCATTGTGGTAGGTGGCAAATTTCAGCGCGCCGGGGGTTGCAATATCGCGCAAGGGCTCCCAGCCGTAAAACATAGCGCAAACGCCGCCCGCCTCGGCAACCTTTTCAAAAATGCCCTTTACCGGGCGAACTTGCGGTACGTAGGTGTTGGATAAAATGCCGTGCCGCTGGGGCGTTACCGAATGCGTCATGGAAAAATGACAGGGAAAGGTAACCGAAGGGTTCATAGAAGCGCCTGCGTAGGTATACGCGCAAATTTTTTCCAAGGCGGAAAGGTAGGGGTTGCCGCACGCTTTCAGCCCGTCGGAACGCATGCCGTCAATGGAAATCAGCAGTACTTTTTGGTTCATAAAGGTTCTCCTATAAAAAGCCCCCTACGGCAAACGCAGGGGGTGGTTTTTGTTATTCGTTGGTTGCGCTGGGGCAGTCGCCAGCATTGTTTGCCGCATTTTTTTGTGCTTTTTTTGCTCGAAGGTAACCTGCAATGCGTTTAGCGTACATCGCCGCGCCAACAACGGCAATTACGATAAGCCCAACGTATACGTCTACGATAGAGTGCTGCTTAATAAGCACGGTAGAGGCGGAAACGCCCACGGCAAGAATTGCCATAACAACCACGCCCCATTTGGGAAAGCCCTTTGCGTCCATTGCGGCAAACACGCAGGCAAAGCTACCCATAACGTGCATGCTGGGGAGGACGTTGGTGCAGGTATCTGCCTCGTAAAGGCCTGCAATTAAGCGGGTAAACACGTTTTCTCTGCCAAGCGCGGTAAGGTCGGGGCGCAGGTTTTGCCCGTTGGGGAAGAGTAGCCCAAACGTTACCGAGCCGAAAAAGGTGATGTAAATAATAAGAATATACCGCACGAACGCACCCTTATCGCCTTTTAACAGGGGATAAATCCCTGCAAGGGCAAGCATTGCGTACCAAACGTAATAAAAGATGACGAAGCTTTCCACAAAGGGAATTTTATCGTCTAGCGGAGAGTAGACTACGAAATATTCGCCGTCCGAAGGAACGAGCTTTTCCGCAAAAAAGAAATAGATAAAATACACGGGCAATAACAAAAGCAATAAAAGGTGCTTATTGTTTTTGAAAAACGTTTTCCATTTCATAGCCATTCCTCCTTATCGTAATCGTTTGCCGCGCACTCGTTTTCAGCGCAAGTTAAATTATACACTACAAAAGCGGTAATGTCAAACGGAAAACCTACAAAAACAAAGAAAGGGCTTTTTGTCGATTTTTTGCAAAAAACCCTTTTAAAACCATCAAAAACTGCATAAAAATAAAAAATATTGCAAAAAGAGGCGGTTTTTTGCAATATTTTGTTTGGAAAGCGCAAGTAAGATATGATATAATAAAGCATGAAAATAAAAAAGAAACAAAAAAAAGAGAAGAGATATGTCCAAAATTTTAATCGAGCGCTTTAACGGCACGGTGTTTGCTTGTTTGGCGGATCACAACAAGCTGCTGGAATACCACATAGAGTCTGAAAAAAGCGCGAGCATTATCGGCAATATATATAAAGGCAAAGTAGTAAACGTTTTGGGCGGCATGCAGGCGGCGTTCGTAAACGTTGGGTTGGAGCGCAACGCTTACCTTTCGGCAACCGATTTGCCCATGGAGCAGCTCCCCATCGACGAAAACGCCATCCCCATGCTCAACCTAAAAGAGGGCGACGAAATTATGGTGCAAGCCATGAAGGAAAACAGCGGCACGAAGGGCGCGCGCGTAACTGCCGTGGTTTCCGTTGCAGGGCGCTTTCTCGTTTACCTCCCCACGTTCGACTTTATCGGTATTTCTCATAAAATTGTAAACGAAGCCCTGCGCGAACGGCTTGCAAGCCTCGTAAACGAATTTCGCCCCCAAGGCGGCGGCTTTATCGTGCGTACGGCAGGCGAGTTTGCCACCGATAAGGAGCTGAAAGAAGAGGCGGCTGCCCTCATTTCCTCCTTTGAAAAAATTAAGCGCACGTACGATGCGGCAACCCCCGGTCAGGTGGTGTATAGAGAGGGCGACCTCGTAACCCGTATGATTCGCGACGTGTACACCGACGAGGTGGACGAAATTGTGGTCAACGACCGAAAAACCTACCACCGTATTGCCGAAATTTCTGCTCTCAGAGGCGATTCCCTTATCGACAAGGTGCGCCTTTTTGGCAACAAGCAGGATATTTTTCAAGCCTACGGCCTTGCTAAGGAAGTGGAAAAGCTTACCAAAAACAAGGTGTATATGCCGGGCGGATCTTATCTCGTTATCGACCATACCGAGGCGCTTACCGTTATCGACGTAAACACGGGCAAATACATCGGTAAGGATAATTTAGAAGAAACGGTGTTTAAAACCAACCGCCTTGCCGCTAAAGAAATTGCACGCCAGGTGCGCCTGCGCAACATTTCGGGCATCGTGCTCGTAGACTTTATCGATATGGAAAGCGAAGAGCATAAAGCCGCCATTGTAGAGGAGCTGCGCGAGGCGTTAAAGCCCGACCGCATTAAATGCAACGTCGTTGGTATGACGGGGCTTGGGCTTGTAGAATT
>JAFOHH010000047.1 GCA_017421905.1 Clostridia bacterium | reverse complement strand
GGGGCGGAAATCGGCAATCAGCTTTTCATCGCCCGTGCGCGCAAGGTAACGCTCTAATTCTAAAATCAGCCATAAATCCCAGTTAGGGATATAATTTTCGTTGGTGAAATCGGCAGGGTAGCACATAGGGAATACGCCGTGCGGCAAATTCCCCTCCTGATTATGATGCAAAATCGTGGTGAGGAAGTGCTTTTCCACTTTATTTTTTCCGGTAAAAAAGCGTTCGGATTCCGCGCTGAAAAAGCTATCGCACAGCCAACCTGCTCGCTCGCGCGAGGGGCAATCGGTAAGCACGTCTACCGCGTTTTGCGCAAAGGTGGTTGCCGCCGCCTTGGCAATGGCGTTTAATTTTTCGTTTCCGCTATCGAAAACGTAAGCAACGTCGGGGTTTTCGTACGTTTGCAAGGAAACGTCGGAAAGTTCCACGCCGCGCTCCGTTACCAGCTTTAAATAGCGCATGGTATAGGGTTCGAAGGAGGCAAGCTCGTGATACCCAGCCTCTACGGTGAATTTTAAGGCGTTAATGGTATCCGAGCGCATGGGGCACAGGCGCAAAATATCGGGATGCACCGTTGCCGCCTTTGCAGGATCGCCTTTTTCTTCTTCCAATAAAATTTCATCGAAAAGGGCGTAAATTGCCGTTTTTTTGCTCGTTTTTACGGCAAAACGGATAAAGCCCGTTTTGTTTTTACCAAGATCGTACAAGCCGTAGCGGTAGGGGGCGCAATCGTTTTCCGTTTTGGGGCGGAAATAAAAGCGGTTGACCTCTGCTTGCAAATTAACGCTGACCTCCTCATCGGTATAGCCCTTGGTCGTGCCGCCAACGCGCGCATAATCGGGACTGCGATAGTTATGTAGCCCCTCTCTTTCTTCCGCCGCGCCGCGTTCGATTGCGGCAAACTCTCTCATGCTAAAACGGGGATAAGAAAGCTCGGCAGGAACGATTGTGGGGAGAAGCACTTCTTCCGTTTCCACGGGAAGATCGGGACGGGAAAGGTCGTAAACCTCCACAAAGTCGCGCTGGTAGGAATATTTTTGTACCTTTTGCTCCTTTGCTTGCACGAGGAAGGAAGAAAAGTTGCTTGCCGTGGCAACCGTTTTGCCGCCGCGCACTACTTCCGCCGCAAAAAAGGCGGGCTCGTCTACCAAATAATAGGAGTTGACGTTATACGCCGTAACCTCTACGGAAAGGAGGTTTTCCCCCGCCGTAAGATAGGGGGTTAAATTTAAGGTATGCACCACCGCTTGTCCGTGCGCCGCGCGTAGCGGTCCGTAAAACACAAACGCCCCGTTTACCGTAACGCGGAAGGACGCCCCTGCCGCAAGGCGCAACGTGGTTTCTTCTGCACCTAAAAGAGGTAACGTAAATTTTGCCAAACGGTTTATTTGGCTTGCATAACCCTTTAAATAGATTGCTTTCATTTGTTTCATCTCCTAAGAGGTTTCTTTTGGTCTATTATACGCCGCTTTCGGGGCGGGTTCCATTGTTTTTTGCGCTTTATCTATGGAAAAATGATGTAAAAGGCAAGCGATAAGTAACCGCTTTCCCCGTTTTAGGCTGCAATTTTTCCGTTTTTCATAACGATAGCGGGGAGCTTTGCAAGCATTGCAGACGCCGCAGAGGGGGCGGTGGAAGGCTCGGGCTCTTCTACCGTTTTTTGCGTGGTAATTTTAAGAGGCTGGCTTTCATCCGCCAAAATGGT
>JAFOHH010000046.1 GCA_017421905.1 Clostridia bacterium | reverse complement strand
AATCGCCGTTTTCTCAAGCAACCGTTACCTTAAAAGGGGTAAAGGAAGGCGCAACGCTTTCTATTACCGATCGCGATACGGGGGAAACCTTCCAAAGCGGAAGAACGGTTACGATTACCTTGCCGCAAAAACGCTCCTGCTTCATTAGGGAATACGAAGAGCAGTAAAGGGGGGGGTGCGCCCAGCCGCACAAGCGGATGCAAATCTTTTTGCTTTTGTGTTCGCCTTAATATTTTAAAAAACGCAAAGCCGCGGCACGAACTCGTGCCGCGGCTTTTTATTTCGTTTATAATGAAAATTGTTGAATGGCTGCCCCTTTTTAAAGCGGTTATTCGCCATTAAAACGATTGCTTTTTTAAAGCAAGCTCGCTCTAGTATTACTGCACTTTTTTATAGAAGAAGTACAAGCCGCTGCGCTTAGGGAGGGATACGGCAAGGCCGTGTTTTGCCAAATCCTTACCGCTTATTTCAAACGTTTCGTCCGTTTCGGGACACTCAAAGGCGTAGGTTGCCTTTTCGTCGATTTGGCGCAGGGAAAGGTGTATTACGCTTTCTTCTGCCTGGGTATTGCGCACGGCGTTAATTACGCCGCTTTCGGTAACGTCGTCGTGGAATTGCAAGCAGTACCAGCCGGTAAGCTCTTTGCTAAACGGGGTAAGGGGATAATAATCGCCGCAAAGGGTATATTTAGCTGCCCTTCTCCAAATATCGTTCATTTTCAAACAGTACGCCGTTTCTTCTTCGCTAACGGAAAGGGGCGCAAGGCAGGTGATGGAGGGGGCAAAGGCGGTGTGGTAAGCGTAATTGTCAATATCGCTCATTTTCGTTGCCGAAACTGCCGAATACGGGCCGCTATCTTGATACGTTCCGTCGGTATAGTCCCAGCTCATCGTATGATTGCGGAAGTAAGGAATCCACCCAAACATGGTTTGCGTAAACGCCTGCTTTACAGCGTGGTAGCCGTAGCCGTAGTCGGTGTAATGGAAGGGTACGGCGCGCTTCATCGTGTCGTAGTCGTTGCGGCGTCCGCCCGATGCGCAGCTATCGATTAAAATGCCGTTGTTTACGCGTTTTAATTCGTCCCAAAAGGCAAGGTAGCCCGTAACGTGATGGTTTTCGGTAATGCCGCATCTGCCTTCTCCGTCGTTTTGTTGCCACCAAAGTAGCGGCCCAACGTTAAAGTCCTGACGGTAAATATCGATATGGTTGCGGCTTAAAATGCCGTTAATTTTATCCGCCATCCACTTGCGCGCCTTTTCGTTACCCATATTAAACAGGTAAGTGGGGTCTACGTACGGTTTGCCGTTTTCGTCCGTTTTGGTAACGCGCAGGATATATTCTTCGGGGATAGGTCCGGGAAGGGGCAAGAAGTAGGTGCGTTCGGGTTCAAACCAAACCAAAAGCTTAATGCCGCGCTTATGTAAATCGTTCGAAACCTCGGTAAATTCGTTTTGCCATTTTGCGGGGTCGCAACGCCAGTCGCCCGTTTTGGGCCAGAATTTATTGCCGTCATCGCCGTAGCAAGGATACCAGCCTGCGTCAATCCACCAGCAGTCTATCTTAAAGCCCTTATCTACAAAGGTTTTTATGGCGGAAAGCTGATTTTCGGTGGTGGCTTGCGTAAATTCTTCGCCGCCGCCGTTATCGTGCATAAACAAAATGGGCTCTAGCGGCTTGCCTTGCCACTTGGGCATAACGTGCGCCATATAAAATCTGCGCCAAGCGTTTACGCCGCGTTCCGTTTTGCCGTCGTAAACTTGCAGGGCAAGGCGGGGCGTACGCACTTCTTCGCCCGGGTTCAGGTAAAAATTGCAATCCTTTTGTCCCAGCGTAATTTTAGTGTGGTTGTTTCCGCCCGTAAAGGCTACCTGCCACGTGCCTGCCCAACCGATTGCCATATTGTAGCCAAAGTTGGGGCTTTCCAAGCGGTAGTAGGGGAACGCGCCGTCGCACGATCTGCCGTCTAGCGGGGCAAAGGTAAGCGTTTCGCCTTTCAGCATGGGCGAAATGGTCGTTTCTAAGCCTTCTTTACGGTAGCCGTCGCCCGTGTTGTGGTGCAATTTTGCGTTGGGGGAAGCGAGGCGCAAGTCCTTTGCGACTACGAGGTTGGAAATGGGTGCGGAAGGCGTTTTACCTACGTTTTTTACGCGGATAACCCATTCGGCAACGGGGTAGTCCATATAAACCAGCGTTTCGGCGGTAACTTCTAATTTTTCCAAACGAAAGCGTGCGGTAAAGGTGCGGCGTTCGATGTTGCCGTCTATTACCTCGTACGTTTCTTTAACGGGCGTTTTGCCAAAGCCTAATTTTTCCTTTCCGCCTACGGTAAAGGAAAAGGGGATTTTTTTCGCATCTACCGCATAGGGGAGAACGTTCTTTTTAAACAGAGCTCTGTCTTTTTCGGTGGGTCTACAAGTGTATTGCATAATTTCTCCTTATCTTTTGGTTTTATAGAACCAGTATACGCCCGTTCTTGCGGGGAGGGTAACGGTAAAGCCGTTTTTCGCCAAATCCTTACCGCTTACGGTAAAGCTGTTTCCAAATTCGGGGTCGTCGAACTCGTAGGTCGCCGCTTTGTCAATTTGGCGGAGGGAAAGCGTAATGCTTTCCTCGGGGCACTTGGTGTTTCTGATGCAAGAAACCACCCCTTCCCCCTTATCTTCGTCGTGGAACTGCAAGCAATACCACGTATCGGGCTCTTTGCTAAACGGGGTTAGGGGATAGAAGTCGCCGCTCAGGGTATATTTTGCCGCTCTTCTCCAAATGGCGTGCATTTTGTTGTAGTAGGGGGCGGCGGCATCGAGGTCTTCTTCTTTGGTAAATTGAGAAGAAAATGCAGGTGCAAACGCCGTGTGGAAGGCGTAGTTATCGCTGTTTCCCATGGGCTTGGGTGCGTTTTCGCCGCTAACGCCGTCGGGGTAGTAGTTGCCGTCGTCGTAATCCCAGCTGCAGGTAAAGTTGCGGAAGTAGGGAATCCAGCTAAACATGGTATAGGTATATGCTTCCTTTACCGCGTGGTCGCCGTAGGATAGGTCGGTGTAATGGAAGGGTACGGAGCGTTTCATCGTTTCGTATTCGTTTCGGCGTCCGCCCGAAGCGCAGCTGTCAATCAAAAGCTCGGGCATTTGATTTAGCATATCGTCCCAAAAGGCAAGGTAGCCCGTAACGTGATGGTTTTCCAAAATGCCGCGTCTTCCCGGCTCGTCGTTTTCCTTCTACCATTCAAGCGGTCCCATATTAAAGTCTTGGCGGTAAATATCCACGCGGTTGCGTTTCATAAGGGAAACGTACTTTTCGGTAATCCACTTGCGCGCCTCTTCGTCGCCCATTTTATAAAGGGCGGTTTCTTCGTTATATTCCTTGCCGTCTTTATCAATCGCCTTTTTATACCAAGCGTATTCGGCGGGCATATAGCCTTCCATGTGCCACCAGCACATGCGTTCGGGCTCGAACCACAAAAGGAACTTTTTGCCGTTATCGTGTAGCAGCTTGGTTTGCTCTTGGAATTCGTTGGGGAAGCGTTTTTCATCGCAATCCCAGTTGGCGGTGCGCGTCCAAACGTTTCTGTCTACTTCCTTTACGTAGCACTTGTACCAGCCTGCATCTACCCACCAAACGTCAAAATCGATGTTGTTGCGTAGGCAGTCGTTAATACTTTTTAACTGCTGCGGGGTATTCGCCATGGTATGCTCTTCGCCATCGCCGTTATTGCTCATAAAAAGAATGTTGGGGAGGGGCTTGCCGTTCCACTTGGGCATCACTTGATTTATATAAAATCTGCGCCACATGTTAATGCCGCGTTCCGTCGTGCCGTCGTAAATTTGCAAGGCAATGCGGGGTGTGCGCACTTCTTCGCCCGGTTTTAGGTAGAAGTCGGTTTCCGCCTGCGCTGCGGTAAACAGCGTGGTGGCGCGCTCTTGCGAAAAGGCAGTTTTCCATTGTCCTGCCCAACCCACGGCAACGTTATACCCGTAAGTGGGGCATTCTACGCGGAAGTAGGGGAAGGCTTCCGAAAGCGGTCTGCCGCCACCCGGCTGACTGCAAATAGGCGTTTCGGTTAAGGGGGTTACCGTGGTTTCAAAGCCCACGCGGTAGTTTTCGGGCGGCCAAGCGTCGCCGGAGTTGTGGTGCAGCTTTGCTTTGGGGGCAAACAAACGCAAGTTTTTTGCGGCACAAAGGTCGCTAATTTGCGGAGAATTGGTTTTGCCCACGTTTTTAATATTGACCACCCATTCAATTACGGCGTGGCCCAAATATTCCAGCGTTT
>JAFOHH010000045.1 GCA_017421905.1 Clostridia bacterium | reverse complement strand
GTTTTCGTGCAAAAAAGCCTCTTTTGTCGGACTTTTTGCGGCAAACGGAGGGTCTTTTTCCTCCTCGCTAGGGAAAGGTTTTCGCCCATCCTTTTGTTCCTTTTTCGCGCTTGCCGCCGAACGTAAAAACCGCGCGCCCTCCGCTTGCAATTCCTCCAAAGAAAAGGTTGTTTTACCGCTTTTTCCAAAGGCGACGGGGACGAGTTTCCCCTCTCGCGCAAACAGCAAAAGGGCGCAAACGCCCCGTTCTACGCCAAGGCGGTTAGAAAGGGTAGCGCAAAGGGAGGCGGCGTCGGTTAAGCGCATTACTTCGCATTCCGTTCCCGCCAAAGAAAGCAAGTATTCCCCCTCCTTTAAGGGGGCAAGGTTGGGAGAAAGCAGCGTAACGGTAATTTCCGCCCCTATTTTTTCCACCGTCAGCGCTAGCAAAAGGGGCTTTCCGTCGCGGGAAAAGCCTGCTGTTTTTTCGGTAAAGGAAATCATTCGTTTGGTAAAATACGCCATACCGCCCTCCCGTAAAATTGCAGCCCAAAGCTGCGTTTATTCCATTATATGGGCAAAAAGGCCTTGCGGCAGGGCAAAAAGGAACGAAAAACCCCTTATTTTGTCGGAAAAGTGCGGCAAAGGGGTTAAAGGTTTGGCTACTTGCGGAAAAACCTTCCTGCGGCATTTTCTAAAAAACACTTTACAATTCCGCGCACGCGTGATATAATACCAAAAAGAAAAATATTGCCGTGCGGAAACGATTGGCGTACGCGCCCCGCAAAGGGAAAAGGAGCAAATTATGGCTTTATTTTTAAGACTGATTGAATGGAAGGACGACTCCAAGGACACGATGGTTTATCGCTATCCGGTAGACGGAAAGGATTTAAACCATAAAAGCCGCCTTACCGTGCGCGAATCGCAAGCGGCGGTGTTTGTACATAAGGGCGAAATTGCAGACGTGTTTTTGCCCGGTCAGTACGACTTAAATACCGAAATTCTGCCCATTTTAAGCAGACTTGCGGGTTGGAAGTTTGGTTTTAAAACGCCCATTACGGCAGACGTTTACTTTGTAAACACCCGTCAGTTTACCAACGTGCGTTGGGGCACGCAAAACCCCATTTTAATGCGCGATCCCGAATTTGGCTCTATCCGTGTGCGCGGTTACGGCGCGTTTGCTTTCCGCGTGGACGACCCCGGCGTATTTTTGAAAGAACTGTTTGGTACGGGGGCATCTTATAAAACGCAGGATATTTCCGACTTTTTAAAAACCATCGTCGTTTCGGGCGTGGCAGACGCAATAGGCGAAAGTAAAATTTCCGCTTTGGACCTTGCCGGCAACACGATGGAATTTAACGAAATCGTACAGGCAAAGGTGCAATCCAAGTTTGGCGAAATGGGCTTGCAGCTTGCCAACCTCTTTATCGAAAACATGTCCGTTCCCGCCGAGGTGGAAAAAGCCTTTGACGAGCGCAGTAAGCTTGGCATTTTGGGCGATAAGACGGACGTTATGATGAAAATTTCGGCAGCGGAGGCTATGAAATCGGCTGCGGCAAACCCCGGCATGGGCGGCGCAATGATGGGCGCGGGCGTTGGAATCGGCGCAGGCGCAAACATCGGCGCGGTTATGGCAGAGGCGTTGCGTACCCCCGTTAAGGAAGAAAAGCCCGCCGCTCCCAAGGGAGAGCCCTGCGCAAGCTGCGGTAAGCTGTTGCAACCGGGCGCAAAATTCTGCCCCGAATGCGGCGAAAAGGTAGCGGCAAGCGTTTGCCCCGTATGCGGCAAGCCCGTATCCAAAACGGCTAAATTCTGCCCTGAATGCGGCACTAAGCTGGGCGCAAGCGTGTGTCCTGCTTGCGGAAAGGAAGTTGCGGCAGGCGCAAAATTCTGCCCCGAATGCGGCGAAAAGCTGTAATACGGACAAGCGAAATTGAAACGGAAAAACTTTCCGAAAAACAAATAAAAGCGGCGAAAACGTCGCAAAAACAACGATACGTATGCCAAAAACGCAGTAAAAAAGCCGAAAGCGGCATAATTTTACCCAAACGTGGCAGGCTAACGATAGAAAAAATTTAGGGCAACGTCCCAAAGGAGATTATATTATGAAAATTACCGAAAACAGCACGATTATGGAAGCCGTACAGCTCAACCCCAGAGCAGGCGAAATTTTAATGGGATTCGGCATGCATTGCCTCGGCTGTGCTATGGCTCACGGCGAAACGGTTGGCGAAGCAGCGCAAGTTCACGGCATCGACCTCGACATTATGCTCGCTGAGTTAAACGCTGATTTGGAAGACTAATTTTTTTCGCTTGCCGAAAAGGATACTGTTTCTAAAGAGAACGTTTTAGTCTAAGAAAAACGCCCGCAAGGGCAAACGGGCGGAGCTTTTTTGCGCCGCCTTTTTTCTTATGAAAAAGAGCGTTTCGTTGCGCTATTTATGGCGAAAACCAATGCGATTTTCCGTCCGCGCGGCGATGAAAACGGGTTGCTTTTCCGTCCCCAGAAGGGTTGTGTTTCCGCCCCAAAGGAGTCGTGTTTCCGCCCCAAAGGAGTCGTGTTTCCGCCTCCAAAGGGGTTGTGTTTTCGTTCCAGAAGGGGTTGTGTTTCCGCCCCCAAAGGGGTTGTGTTTCCGCTCCAAGCGGGCGACGAAAGCACCGCAAAAACAACGCAAAAAACAACGCAAGCAGGC
>JAFOHH010000044.1 GCA_017421905.1 Clostridia bacterium | reverse complement strand
CCTTCTTCTACTTCTTTTTCGATATCCGTTTGGTTATATTGCTTAAACGTAACGGTATAAGTAGGCAATTCGGAACTCATATTGCCAGAATCGCCGGAATTATCGCCGCACGCCGTAAACGTAGCAGCACCGATCGTTAACGTTAAACAGAGGAGTAAACTTAAAAATTTCTTCATTTTTCCCATAGCCCTTTTATTTTGATACATATATCATATCACAATTTACTCTGTTCGTCAACCTTTTCCGCAAAATTTTAATTACAAAAAACACACTTTTTTTATTATAATTAAATTTTTCTGCCTTTCCCTTAAAATCCGCCTATCCCAACGCAACGTCTAAAACCATCATCAAAATAAAACCAAGCGTCGCGCCCCACGCCGCGTGCGTATAATCCGCAGTTTTTTCCGTAGTATTTCGCGCGGAAATCTCTGCCGAATTTGCAGACGGAATTAAATCCTCTACCACTACGTAAAGCATTGCGCCTGCCGAAAAAGCAAGCAACCACGGCTGAATTGAACGCAAATAGGCAGCCAAAAAACAACCCAAAACCGCAAACACCGCTTCGCACGCGCCGCTTGCCGTTCCGTAATAAAACGCTTTTCGCTTGCTTTTAAATTCCGTGCGCATAGGTAGCGCCACCGCCGCGCCTTCGGGTATATTTTGTATGCCGATACCCAGTGCCAAGCTCGCCGCCACTGCAAACGCCGCTTGCGTTCTTACTGCCCACGCCACGCCAAACGCAAACCCAACGGCAAGTCCTTCGGGTATGTTGTGTAAAGTGATCGCAAAAAAGAGCTTTAACGGATTTTTAAGTAACGCGGAAGTTTTTGCGCTTTCTTCCCCCCTTTCTATGCACGGCAAAAATTTATCTGCGCACCAAAGAAAGAACGCGCCTAAAAAAATACCGACGGAAACTGGAATAAACGCATACCTGCCCCACCCATTTTCCGCTTCTCCAAGGGCTGGGAGTATCAACGACCACACCGAAGCCGCGATCATAATTCCCGAGGTAAGCCCTAAAAACAATGCGCCCGACTTGCGCGAAGGCTCTTTTTTGAAGAAAAACACCAACGCTGACCCCAAAAGCGTGGTTATAAATAAAAAGGCAATGCCGCCTATTGTTATCCATAAATACATTTTTTGCTCCGTATTTCTTTTGAATTTTGAGGGAATTTCCCTATTATTCAATATATGAAACCGCGCCGAAAAATGCAACCGAGCAACGGACTGTTAATCCGCCGCTCGGTTGCTTACAAATTAAACTTTTTTAATATCCTCTTTTATCGCGTATAAATAATTTTTATCGCGCTTAATCTTTTTTCTTTTTTTCAATAAGGTTTTTATATCCGCCGTTGCCGTAACGAACGCATTTAGACACGCGCGCAAGGGTAGCAGAGGAAATTTCCGTTTCTTCTACGATTTCATTATACGTTTTCCCTTGCAAAAGCATTTTTGCGGCTTTTAAGCGTTGGGACATCGATTCCAGCTCTTTATTCGTACATAAATCCTGCAAAAACTCCTCTATCTCCGTTTCCGTTTCCGCTTTAAGAAATTCCGCATAAAGGTCCGCCATCATTTCTTTATAGTTTTTAGTCTGCATTTTCTATTTTTTTCTCCTTTAATTTTTGTAAAAATAACTGCGTTTTTTCATTTTTCGGCGCGTTAAATATTTCTTCGGGCGTGCCCATTTCTTCAATTTTTCCGTCTGCCATAAATATCACCTTGTTCGAGATGTTTTTCGCAAATTCCATTTCGTGCGTAACGATAATAATCGTTCTCCCCTCGTCAACAAGCCCTTTAATTACTTTTAAAACCTCCCCCGTAAGCTCGGGATCAAGCGCAGAGGTTGGTTCGTCAAAGCACAAAATATCAGGCGACATAGCAAGCGCGCGCGCAATCGCAACGCGTTGCTGCTGACCGCCCGAAAGCTCGCACGGATAATTATTCATCTTATCCGCAAGCCCAACGCGTTTAAGCAGCTCCTTTGCCGTTTGCTCGTTTTTTGCTCGAAACTCCTTTAAAAGCCGCTTTTTTTCCAATCTTTTTACCTTTTGGGCTTTGAGTTCCTTTTCGTCGCGCAAATCCATCGCCAGCGTAACGTTGCGTAAAGCGCTGTATTGCGGAAACAAGTTAAAATTTTGAAACACTAACCCAAAAGTAAGACGGCTATCTGCGTTTTCTTTGGCGGAAAAAGGAAAAACCATCTTTCCATCCACAATAATCTCGCCGCCGTCAGGCACTTCCAAAAAATTTAAACAACGCAAAAGAGTTGTTTTTCCGTTCCCTGACGAACCGATAATCGAAAGCGCCTCCCCTTTATTCATTTCAAAGGAAACCCCTTTTAAAACCTGCGTTTCCCCGTAGTTTTTATGTAAATTTTTAACTTCTAAAAACGCCAT
>JAFOHH010000043.1 GCA_017421905.1 Clostridia bacterium | reverse complement strand
GAGGAACTTTCCGAATATAAAAAGAGCAAAAAGCCCCTTATTTTATGTATGAAAGGGGTGGAAGAAGGCAGCGGCAAACGCCTTTCCGAAGTAGCGGTAGAATGCGGGTTCGACGCGCAATCGGTTGCCGTTTGGGTAGGCCCCGGTCATATTCAAGATTTTACCGCAGGCATTCCCAACTGCATGGTAATTGATAGCGCAAACGAGGCCTTAGCGCGCACCCTGTGCGATACCTTCCGCAGTCCGCTTATCCGCTTTTATTACGGTTGCGACCTTGTGGGTAGCGAACTGGGCGCGGCAACCAAAAATATTATGGGCATTGCCGCAGGTATGCTGGACGGTTTTGGGCTTTGTACGCTAAAAGGTCCGCTTATGGCGCGCGGCGCAAGAGAGGTGGCTCGCCTTATTGCCGCTTGCGGCGGTAACGAGCTTTCCGCTTACGGGCTTTGCCATTTGGGCGATTACGAAACCACGCTGTTTTCCAAGCATTCGCACAACCGTGCCTACGGCGAAGGCTACGTAAAGGGCGAAAAATTCGCCAAGCTTGCCGAAGGCGTTTCCACCACCAAAGCGGTGCTTTCTCTCGCCAAGGAAAAGGGCATAGAAATGCCCATTACCGAGGCGGTTTATCGCATTTTATTTGACCAGGAAGATTGCAAAACCGTACTACTTTCTCTCTTCGAACGACAATCTAAAACGGAGTTTTAAAAGGATATTATGCAAGAAGTTTTACAAAAAGAAGGTTATATCCTCGATATGGACGGTGTCATTTACCACGGAAACCGCATTTTAAACGGCGTTAAAGAATTCGTGGAATGGATGATTGCCAACGGAAAAAAATTCGTATTTTTAACCAACAGTCCGGAGCGTACCCCGCACGAGCTAAGTATGAAGCTGGAGCGTATGGGGCTTTCCGTTTCCGCAGAGCATTTTTATACCAGCGCCATGGCAACGGCAGAGTTTTTAAACAGTCAAGCGCCCGGTTGCACGGCGTACGTGATCGGAGAGGCTGCGCTTACCAAAGCCATGTACGATAAAAAAATTTATATGAACGATATCAATCCCGATTACGTCGTTTTGGGCGAAACGAGAACGTACAGCTTTGAAAAGCTAGAAAAAGCCATCGAGCTGGTAAACCGCGGCGCAAAGCTAATCGGCGCAAATCCCGATACCGTTGGCGTTACCGAAAAGGGCGTTATGCCTGCAACGGGCTCGCTAATTGCCCCCATTGAAATTGCCACGGGCAAAAAGGCATACTTCGTCGGCAAGCCCAACCCCTTAATGCTGCGCCACGCGTTAAACCAAATCGGTTGCCACAGCGCGGATATTGCGTTTATCGGCGATAGAATGGATACCGATATTATCGCGGGCATCGAATCGAACGTCGATACCGTTTTGGTGCTTAGCGGCGTAACCAAAAAGGAAGATATCGAAAAATTCCCCTACCGCCCCAAATACGTGGTCGGCGGCGTGGGAGAACTGTTACAATAATCCCTTTTCGCTGTCGTAATGCAAGCAATAAATCATATAAAGCCCTGCGTTTCATTTGGAAACGCAGGGCTTTTTTTGTCTGAAATAGGTAGGGGGTAACCGGTTGTAATTGCGAAAAGAATGGCAGGATTTATGAGTCCTTCCTTGGTTATTTGCTCTTCTTTTTGCAAGAATAAAGCAAAACGGTTGCGGTAACGAGTAAGGCTACGCTCCCCGCAAGGATGAGATACATTGCCGCGGGGCTAACCGCCGTGCCGAAAAAGGAGGGCTCGCAATCGAGCAGTCTCTTCATTTGGGTTACAGCCTCTTCGGGCATGCCCGTGTTTTGCATTTCGGAAAAAACGCCGTTTGTGGCGTGGGTGCGCAAAATTGCCGTTCCGTACGTGCCGGGGAAAAAGGATAGTACCTTTTGAAGTCCCTTAGAAAAGGTGGAAATAGGCATATACGCGCCGCAAATAAAGCCGTAGCCTGCGCTGACAATCGTCCCCACCGCCGAAATTTGTCCTTGAGAGGATAAAAATACGTTGATAAGGGAGGAAAACGCCGTTCCAAAGAAAACGAGCAGGGTTACGTCCAAAAATAGGCAAATAACGTCGATTGCCGAAAGATACCAGCCGACAATCCCTGTGTAGCAAAGGCAAATAGCCGTTGCCGTGTAGCATACGATTAAGGTAGAAAGCAGCGTTGCCGTGTAGTAGGCAAGCGTGGTTACCGTTTGGTTTACGGGGGAAACGAGGAAGTCGTTATATTTGCCGCTTGCTTTATCTTGCACCATTAAAAAGTTGGAGCAAAACGCAACCGTAATGCAGGAAACGGATAGGAGCGAGGACGTTAGCTGCCCTGCAACCAGTCCGTTCATTACACTGCCGGAAAGGGTTACGCCTTGCGGTAAACCGGCAAGAAAGGAATCGCGGTAAACGTTGCTTAAAAAGGTGGCGTATAACACAAGCAAAATGCCCGGGGTAATCAGCGCGGTAAAAAACATTCCTTTATCTTTAAAAAACAGCTTTACGTTGCGCTTTACTAAAATGAAAAAGGTACTCATTTTTCCACCTCCGCCTGTAAGTTTTTGCCCGTTACGGCAAGAAAAACGTCGTCCATTTTGCCTTTGGTAATTTCGTAGTCCAAAAACAGAGCGGGGTGAGCGGTTATCAGCTCGGTTGCCTCTTTGGTGGAAGAAAGGGTAAAGCGCAGGGCGTTGCCTACCCGTTCGTAGGGGAGGTTCAGCGCGATTGCGTCTTCTTCCGCAACGCCGTAAAGGGTAAGATAATCCTTGGCGTGCGTCGTTTTTAACTCGTGCGGCGTGCCGCTTGCCACCGTTTTGCCGCCGTCTATAATAATCACGTAGTCGGCATCGGCGGCTTCTTCCATATAATGGGTGGTGAGAAGAACGGTAGTGCCGCTCTTTTTTTGCAGGGTGGAAACGGCTTGCCAAATCGTCCTTCTCGTTTGCGGATCAAGCCCCGTAGTGGGTTCGTCTAAAATGAGGAGGGAGGGGCTGTGCAGCAGGGCTCGCGCAATGTCAATTTTGCGCCGCTGTCCGCCCGAAAGCTTGCCAAGCGTGCGGGGTAAAAGGGGTTTTAGTCCAAGCAGCTCGTCTAACTCCGCAACGCGGCGGCGAAAGGCTTCTCCCGTAATGCCGTAAAGGGCGGCACGGGTTTGC
Source organism: Clostridia bacterium (assembly GCA_017421905.1). Classification (GTDB taxonomy): domain Bacteria; phylum Bacillota; class Clostridia; order Christensenellales; family Borkfalkiaceae; genus SIG402. The sequence goes on along the minus strand of JAFOHH010000043.1, from coordinate 457 downwards.
AAATTGTCCATAACCGTAAGCGCGTTGTCGAGTAGGGAAAATTGAAACACTACGCCTATTTCCTTTTTTACCGCATCGGGATTTTTATCAATTTCCACGCCGTTTACCTTTACGGTTCCGTCGTCTTTTTTTAGCCCGCCGCAAAGTACGTTAATGGTGGTGGATTTTCCCGCACCGTTTACTCCCAAAAAGGCAAACAGCTCTCCCTTTTTCACGCAAAAGCTTAAATTTTGCACGGCTTTTACGTCGCCAAAGCTTTTGCAAAGTCCTTCTATTTCAATTATTTTTTCGCTGTAAACTGTTGTCAAAGTGGCACCTCCTATCCTTGCAAGCAGTATTTTTTTCGTGCGAGGTTGAATCGATTACGTTCTTCGTGTTAATGATATCATTTTGATATCACCCTTGTCAAGGGTTTTGCGGCAAGTGATTAAAATTTTTTGTGAAAGCAAAGCTTGCG
>JAFOHH010000042.1 GCA_017421905.1 Clostridia bacterium | reverse complement strand
TGCCCTGCGGGCACGCTTGGCGGCGCAATGGGCTTGCTGTTCCATAAGGATAACGTTGCCTTTGTGGAAATTCTCGGCGGCCTGTTTACTTGGAAGTTTGCCATTATGGTGGCACTTTTAACGGCTTGCGTGTTTATTTTCCGCCCGTTTTGCCGTTTTCTTTGCCCACTTGGCGCAATTTACGGCTTTTTCAGCAAGCTTGCGCTAATCGGTGTAAAGCTGGATAAAAAGGCTTGTACCAATTGCGGCCTTTGCGTGGCGGCGTGCAAAATGGATATTCGCCGCGTAGGCGATAGAGAATGTATTAACTGCGGCGAATGTATCCCCGTTTGCCCCACCAAGGCAATTTCTTGGAAGGGCTCGCAATTCTTTTTGCATAAAAACGAGGTTTCCCTTGCCGAAGAGGTAACCGCCACCCCCAATTTAATTGCCATAGCCAACGGCGAACGCCGTCCGCTTGCAGGTGGCGAGCTTCTGCCCCAAACCGCGCAGGAAATTTTGCGATATAAAAAGCGCAGAAAAATCCTTTCCGCCGTGGCTTGGATTACGGCAACGGTTTTCCTTTTCGGTGCGTTGTATTATTTCAATTTCGTAAAGAAAGAAAAGCCCCCCGTTACCGTCGGCAACGCCGTGGGGGAAGAGTGCATCGATTTCACCGTGCCTCTATATCTCCGCGAGGGAAACGGCTTTACCCTTGGAGAAGAAGCTTTTACGCTTTCTCAAAACCGTGGCAAGGTTACGGTAATTAACTTTTGGTATACCTCTTGCACGGGCTGTAAGGCGGAAATGCCTCACTTTAATAAAGTGGCGCAGGAATACGATAACGTAACCTTTATTGCCATTCACGGCAATTTCCTTCTCGATACCGTAGAAAACCATTTGAATACGTATAAGGACGAACACGGCACGGCGTGGGCAGATTACGCCATTGCCTTTGCCAAGGATGCGGGTGTAACCGTAAACGGCGAAGAGTTGAACCTGTACGACGCGCTTGGCGGCGGCAATGCGTGGCCGTACACCCTTATTGTGGATGCAGAAGGCATAATTACCTTTAAAACGCTAAAAGAGCTTAGCGAAGGGGAATTACGCGCCGAGCTGGATAAAGCCCTGCAAAAGTAAAATAACGCCCTCAAACGGCATTATATCTTTGAAATAAAACCAAACGAAAAGCGTAGAGCAAACTGCTCTACGCTTTTTTGTTGGATAACGATTTTTTTACGGAGATTATTGCACGTTAGGTTGTTGCGTTTTCGCCTCTTTTTTCAGGAGATAGCGCACGATGTAAATAACGCCAACGCCAAGGGCAATCATGCAAAGCGACCAAAATTGCGAGGGGGAAATAATGCCGAGGAAGTTTCCGCGGTAGTCGCCGCGTAAAAATTCGTTGCAAAAGCGGAAAATGCCGTAGCAAATTAAATACACGCTCATATTGTGCTTAAAGCCCCTTTTAAGGAGCAGGAAGGAAAGCACGGCAAAGAGCACGAACAAAAACGCTGCCTCGTAAAGCTGGGTTGCATGTACGGGTGCGGGCAGGTCGGGGAATTGAACGCCTAAAAAGCTATCCGTTTCCTTTCCGTAGCAGCAGCCTGCAAAAAAGCAACCGATTCTGCCAAAGGCGTGCGTTACCGTAATGCAGCAAGGCGCAACGCCTAAAATTTGGGTCATGGGTACGGGGTATTTCTTTTTTAACAAATTGTATAAAATTAAAAATACCGCAACGCCGCCAATTAGTCCGCCGATAAAGGTCATACTGCCGTCAAAGGAAAATTTTGCGGCAGAGCCAAGCTCTTTCACGTCGTCGATATAATTGTATACGCTTTGGAACAGCGCTGCCGAGGCAAACCCCAGCAAAATTGCCGCAAAGCCAAGATAGAAAACAAAGTCGATATGCTCGCTTTTCATCCCTATTTTTTTGCCGTAAGTAAATAAAACGATAAACAGGCAAATAAGCCCGATTGCAATCATCAGTCCGTAAGTATGCACGTTCCAAAATAAAGGACCGGGATACATAATAAAAACCTCCTTATCGGTTGCAGTGATAGTGTTATTGTATCACGCCACGCCCCGTTTGTCAATAAGAAAAAGCCCTCGGCTCTTGCCGAGGGCGATAAAATTAAGGTTTTTTATTCTTGCGCTTCGCCTTCCGTAAGGTAAGAAACGGTAATGGAAATTTTTTCATCGCCTGCGGTGCGCAGGGTGAAAATAAAGTAATAGGTTTTACCTTCTTCTACGCTAATTGCCGGGCCGTAGTCGGTATCCAAAATCGTAGCGTCGAAAAAGGTGGAGTCCCAAACGGCAAATTCCGCTTTTTTATAGAATGCGTCAAGCAAAAGCGTTCCGCTTTGCGTTGCCGTATAGGCAAAATACAGCTGCGATTCGTTGGCTTGGTTGGTTGCGCCGGGCAGGTTTGCAACGTAGGCGAGGTTTTCTTCTAAAATAAGATAGGGATCGACAATTGCGCCCGTGCCTTGCATATGCATAGAAACGGTAAAGGAATACGTCCCTGCTTTTTGCGCGGAAAGGGCAAGCAAATTGCTGTTTTCTACCGTAACGGTAAGGCCGTTTGCGGCGGTTACGTCAATTTGGTACGAGGCAAGCACTTGATAGTAAACGGTTGTAGAAGAGGGCATAAGTGCGGTAAACGTGCCAAGCTCAATTTGGTAGGGGCTTTCTATCGTGCCGTTGCCGCCCAAAATGGAGGAGCGGTAATAGTAGCAGGCGAAAAGCCCTTCTAAACCTGCCTCTTGCAGGGCAGCGCCGCCGTCCGTAAGAGTGCTGCCAATCCAGCCGTTTTCTCCAAAATAAGAGGAAATCTTTGCAAACTCCGTTAAAAAGGCAAACAGCTCGCCGGTTACGGGGCAAACGCCGTCTTCGTTACAGGTGCTTGCATAAGCGGTGAATAAGGGGGAATAGTTGTCCTTTCTATCTTCGTAGAAGAAGGTGAAAATTTGACCCTGCGTTGCCGACCAAGCGTTTAAAGGCTCGGAGAAATATTCCTCGATGGTCTTGGTTAATTTCGCAAGCAAAACGGGGCCGTCTTCGCTGCCTACGTGGTAGTAGCCGTCCGTTTCGTTATAAACGACGGTAAACGTACCGTCCAGGTCTGCAGGAACGAGCGTTTGGTTAAGCGCGGTGTTGTTGGGGAACTTTTTGGGACTTTCCTGCGCGGTAATTTCGTTTTCGGGTAGGGGCGTGGGTTCTACGTAGTCGCCCGTGCGGGTTGCGGAAATGGTAAAGGTTTGGGGCAGGGAAACTTCTCCTAAAACCTTAACGCCCAAAACGAATACGTTGCCGATTTCGTTTTCGGAAACGGAAAGGGTAAGCAAAAAGTTTAAGCCGTCCTCTGCCGAGTTATCGTCTTCTATAATGGGCGTTTCGGAAACGAAAAAGTCGCTGCCGTAGTGGCCGATATAGGTATCCGCCGAGCCCTTTGCGGTAACGACGTACGTGCCGGAGGCGGTGGGCGCAAAGGCGTAATATACCGTGTTTCCGTTGTACGTTACCGTAATTTCTTCGTTTAAGGGGAGGGGAAAGGGATTATAATCCGTGCCGTCGGGCGCGTTAGAACCAAGCGTTAAGGTTGCGCTGGGGTTTTCCTTGGTTAAGTAAACGTCCTCGGGCAGGGTGCTAAACGGGGGCAGGGTAGACATATCCACCTGCGGCAAGTAGCGTGCAGGCTTTAACGAAATGGAAATCGTACCGTTTTCGTCGGTATAGCCATCGGGATCGTAACGGTTAAAGGCGTTGTCGTAAAACACGACGAGAACGCCCGCCACGGGGCTGCCGTTTGCATCTACAACGGTTACGGTGTATAAAATCGTGCCGTCTGCCGTAGGAGCTACGGTAGGCTCTACCGTGGGGGTTACGCTTTCTTCTACGCTGGGCGCAACCGTGGGGGCTACGGTAGGCTCTACGCTTGCGGTGGGTTGCACGTAAACTTCTACCAGCGTAATGGTAGCAACGTCGTTTACAAAGGGATAGCCTTCCGCATTTGCCGTATAGCCGGCAGGTGCATCGCCCATCAGCTTTGCAACTAAGGTGCTATCGGTAGCAAGCGTTTTGGTTGCGCTGCCGTTTGCATCCGTTGCGTTAGGGAGAAAGGGATAGCAGTTGGTATCGTTGCAGGCTTGTACCATAACGCCCACAGCGGGAGTGCCGTCGGGATATAAAACGATAATGGTAT
>JAFOHH010000041.1 GCA_017421905.1 Clostridia bacterium | reverse complement strand
CCCGCAAAACCCGTCGTTAAATTCGGCGATCGGGTAGAAAAAGGGCAACTAATTGCAGCCGCAGGAAAAGGACTTTCCGCAAACGTTCATGCTTCCGTTTCCGGTTTAGTTACCGAAGTAAACGATAAGCACGTAAAAATTAAGAGAGGTTAAGTAAACTATGGGTAAAGCAATCGGCATGGCAGAATATAAAACGGTATCCGCCGGCGTATTCGGCGCGGATGCAATGGTAAAAACTGCCGATATCGAAGTAGTAGAAGCCGAAACGGTTTGTCCCGGTAAATATATCGTCATCGTTACGGGCGAGCTTTCCGCTGTTGCTGCCGCAGTAGAAACGGCAAAGCACACGAGGGAAGAAGAGCTTATCGATACGTTCGTACTCGGCAATCCCGATCCTTCCATTTTCCCCGCCATTTACGGGGCAACCTTTGTAAAGGAGCTCAACTCTCTCGGCATTATTGAAACGTACGACGCCGCCGCTATCATCGTGGCAGCTGATACCGCCGCTAAAACGGCAGACGTTTCTCTTATCGAAATCCGCCTTGCCCGCGGTATGTGCGGCAAGTCTTACGTTATGATCACGGGCGAAGTAGCAGCCGTTCAAGCCGCTATCGACCGTGCAAAATCGGCGGTTGCACCCCGCGGTATGTTCTTAGATAGCTGCGTAATTGCCCGTCCCGATAGCCGCATTACCAAACACATTTTATAATGAAAACGTCCGCCACCACAAATGGCGGAGTTTTACTATCGGCAAAAAGCCGATTACGGGGGAATTATGCTTGCCATAGAACGCAGACATTATATACTCAATCATTTGCAGGAAAAAAAGCGCGTGCTCGTTTCCGATTTAGCGCAAGAGTTTGCCGTATCCGAGGAAACCATTCGCCGCGACCTCGATAAATTAGAGCAGGACGGCTACGTGGTTAAAACGTACGGCGGCGCTTTTATTAAGGAAGAAGGAAACGTAGACCTCCCTTACTTCGTGCGCAAAAAAAAGAACGTTATCGCCAAACAGCTAATTGCCGATATTGCCGTTGGCTTAGTAGAAGAAGGAGAATCGGTATTTTTAGACGGTAGCTCCACCGCCTTATTCATTGCTAAAAAGCTTAAAAGTAAAAAACGCCTTACCGTTATCACCAATTCGGTAGAAGTTTTGGTTGAACTTGCCGACGTAACGGGTTGGACGGTTATGAGCACGGGCGGTATGCTTAAGGAAGGCTCTTTTGCCCTCGTTGGCAGCCGTGCCGAACGTGTTGCCGAGGTATACCACGTCGATAAAATGTTCTTCTCCTGCAAAGGGTTAGACCTTTCCGGCGGCGTAACCGACGCAAACGATCTCGATGCTTCTATGAAGCGCGCTATGGCGTCCTCTGCTAAAAAGCTTTATCTTGCGGTAGACGGCAGTAAATTTAGCCGCGTTTCCTTTGCAAAAATTATGTCTATCGAAAAGGTAGACTGCGTATTAACCGAGCAAAAACCCGACGATTCCTACGCCGCTTATTTCCAAGAAAAGGGCGTAACTTGTATTTATCCGGAGGTATAATATGACGAAAGTTCTTTGCTTTGCCAACAACAAGGGCGGTAGCGGTAAGTCCACTACGGCGGCAAACGTTGGCTATTCCATGGCCGAAGCAGGCAAAAAGGTGCTTTTAATCGACTGCGATATGCAGCTCAATCTTACGCTTGCTTATTTTCCCGAAGAACAGGTTATCGAAATGGCAAAAGGGGATAAAAACCTCTTTTACGCTGTAAAAAACGGGGTAGAGCTTTCCAAGGTTATCACCCCCACCCCTTATAAAAATATCGATTTCATCCCCGCATCCACGCTTTTATCGGGTATCGAATTCGAGCTTTTTACCAAGTGGCAAAGAGAATTTATTTTGCAAAACCTGCTCGCCTCTACCGTGGCAAGCGGCAAGTACGACTATATCCTGCTCGATGCGCCCCCCACGCTCGGCGGCTGGACGATGAACATTTTAGTCGCGTCCGATGCGCTTATCGTTCCCGTAGAAGCAAGCCCTTGGGGACTTTTCGGTCTTGCGAATATGTTAGAATTCGTAGGGCAGGTTAAAACGGTTTCTCCCGGTCTTACCTTGCTCGGCGTAGCGGTAACCAAGGTAGATACCCGTAAAAATTACTTTAAGCAAACGTTAGAAGCGTTAAACGCCCAGCCCGAATGCAAGGCGTTTACCACCTATATTCGCCTCGATGCCAACGTAGAGTGGTCGGAGGACGCCTCTAAACCCGTCGGCGCATATAAAAAGAATGCAAGAAGTGCCGAAGAATACAGAAATTTAACCAAGGAGATTATGAAGAGATGCCGGTAGGAAAAAGCAGTCTGCTCCGTGCAGGAAAAGCGGCAAACCAAACGCAAAAAGCAGCCTTGCCCCAAGCTAATATCGTAACCGTTTCGGTAGCGGAAATCAGCTCCACCCCCGCAGGGTTTGTAAAGGATAAGCGTGCCGAAAACGCCGCCCTTATTCAAAAATACGGCGTAACCGAGCCCCTGCTCCTTTGGGCAGACGGCGAAACGCTGCGCATCATTCGCGGTAACGCCACCCTTTCCGTTTGCAAAAAGCTGGAAATGCCCACCGTTCCTGCGGTAATCGTTCGCCTTTCGCAAGAAGAGGCTAAATCGCTTGCGCGCTCTCTTAACACCCAACCTGCCGCAAAGGCGGAAAAAACGGTAAAAGCGCCCGCCGCAGCGGAAGAAAAGCCCGACCCCATTCACGAAGAAAAGTTTAACGCAATCAAAAAAATTAAGCGTGATCTTCCTTACTACTTATTATAATTTTAGACAAGCGTCGCAATGCCCCGAACGGGGAATCGTACTATGAAAAAATTTGGCATTCACACAAAAATTTATTTTGGGGAAGACGCCTTATCGCGCCTTTCGCAATTAAAATATCAAACGGCAATCGTCATTACCGATCCCTTCGTGGTAAAAAGCGGTATGATCGATTTAATCACCGCTCCGCTTAAAAAGGGCGGCGTTTCGTATACCGTTTTTTCCGACGTTGTTCCCGATCCTCCCATGGATAAGGTTGTCGAAGGGGTGAAAGCCGTTCTTTCCACCAAGCCCGAGTGCATCGTTGCAGTTGGCGGCGGCTCGGCTATGGATAGCGCAAAGGCGATTCGCGAATTTGCCAGTCGCATCATCTCGGGGTACTCCCCCTATTTAATTGCTATTCCCACCACCAGCGGTACGGGTAGCGAGGTTACTTCTTTTGCGGTTATTTCCGACAACGTTAAAAAGGAAAAGCTCCCTCTCGTTGCTCCCTCCTTAACGCCCGAAGAGGCCATTTTAGACGAGGTTCTCGTAAAAAGCGTTCCTGCCGATATCACGGCAGATACGGGTATGGACGTGTTTACGCACGCGCTCGAAGCGTACGTAAGCTTGGATAACAACGAGTTTTCCGCCGCTCTTGCAGAAAAGGCGATCGAAATTATCGGTATGTTCCTGCTGCGCTCTTATCTTGATAATAACGACGTTCACGCAAGGAGAAAAATGCACGTAGCCTCCTGCCTGGCAGGCTTGGCGTTTAACTCGGCAAACCTTGGGTTAAACCACGGTATGGCGCACCAGCTCGGCGCTAATTTTCACGTTCCGCACGGCAGAGCAAACGCCATTTTGCTCCCCCATATCATTCGCTTTAATTCGGATATCGACGTACACAGCAAAAGCAAAACGGAATACCTCCCCGCCGTCCGCAAATACTGCACCGCGGCGCGCACCTTGGGCGTGCAAGCCTTTAACGAGGTAAATACCGTAAATACCCTTTGTATGTGGGTGGAATTTATGATGAAGGAAATGAACATTCCTCTCCGCCTTTCCGAAATGCTTTCCATCAGTAAGGAAGAGTATTTTGCGCAAATTCCGCAAATGGCAAAAAAAGCCCTTGCAGACGGCTGTACGAAAACCAACCCCCGCACTCCTACCTTGCACGATATTGAAGAAATTTACAAAAACCTGTGGTAATATCACCGCGTTAAACCGCCCCTAACAAGGGGCGGTTTTTTTATGGGCAAGAAAAATAACAGGGGCGGTTTTTTATGTGTAAGCGAAATGCCTTTTCGCTAAAAAACTTGTCAAAACTCCTCGTAAAAAGGCGAATGTATTTTTATGCAATCGCCAAACTTTAACAAAATCTGATAAAAACGCCGTATAAAAATGCGTGAAAATAAATACTTATGCATTATTTTTGTTTTGGCAACACGTTGCGGCAAAAATGATGTATCTTTATTGAAAAAACCCTAAAAATTGTGCCGAATATGGTTGAAAAATACAAGATAATGTGGTACAATTATTTCCATAAGGAGATTTAACGTTATGGCTGAAAAGAAATATAATGCTGGCGATATAGAAATTTTAGAGGGATTAGAGGCCGTTCGTATCCGTCCGGGTATGTATATCGGTTCTACCGGCAAAACGGGTCTGCACCACATTCTTTGGGAAATCGTAGACAACGCCGTAGACGAGGCCGCCAACGGCTTTGCCGATTTTATCGACGTAAAATTAAACGGCGATGGCAGCGTTTCGGTAGAAGATAACGGACGTGGTATCCCCACCGATATTCACCCCAAAATGGGTATTTCGGGCGTAGAAGTCGTATTTACGCAGCTGCACGCAGGCGGCAAGTTCGATAACCACAATTACAGTTATTCGGGCGGCTTGCACGGCGTAGGCGCATCGGTAACCAACGCCCTTTCCGAATGGCTTAAGGTAGAGGTATACCGCGGCACGGTTTACCGTATGGAATTCCACAGCTACTTTGACGAGGCGGAAAAGAAATACCACTCCGGCGTTCCCGTTGCTCCCCTTACCAACACCAAAAAGAAAACCACCAAAAAAGGTACGCTCGTAACCTTTAAGCCGGATGCGGCGGTATTTGAAACCACGCGGTTCGATTACGAGGTTATCAGCAAGCACTTAAAAGAGGTTGCCTTCCTAAACAAAGGGCTGCGCCTCCGCCTTACCGATTACCGCGGCAACGAGGTAAAAACGGTAGAATATTGCTACGAGGGCGGCATTCGCGATTTCGTTCTCGATATCAACCGCAACAGCGGCAAAACCGTACTTTTCAACACGCCCGTTTATTGCAGCGGCGAGGTAGACGGCATTCGCATCGAATTTGCCATTCAGTATACCGATGCGTTTACCGATACCATTATTTCTTACGTCAATAACATTCCCACTCCGGAAGGCGGTATGCACGAGGTAGGCTTTAAGTCGGGTCTTACCAAGGTGCTAAACGATTACGCCCGCAAGGAAAAATATTTAAAGGAAAAGGACGATAACTTCCTCGGCGACGATTTTAGAGAGGGTATCACCGCCGTCCTTTCCATCAAAATGAAAAACGTGCAGTTCGAAGGGCAAACCAAAACCAAGCTCGGCAATCCCGAGGCGCGCCCTGCGGTAGATAGCTTTACCGTTTCCGCTCTGCAAAACTTTGCTAACGAAAAGGGCGCAAACGCCGTATTCGATGCAATTATGAAAAAGGCGCAAGGTGCGGCAAAGGCCCGTCTTGCAGCAAAGCACGCCAAGGAAATTGCGCGCAGTAAAAACGCTATCGATTCCTTTAACACCCTCGGAAAACTCGCCGCTTGCCGTAGCAAAAAGGCAGAGCGTAACGAACTGTTTATCGTAGAGGGCGACTCTGCAGGCGGCTCTGCAAAGCAGGGAAGAGATAGCTTATATCAAGCCATTTTGCCTCTCCGCAGCAAACCGCTTAACGTAGAGAAAAAGCGCATCGACCAAGTTATCGCTAACGAAGAAATCCGCACGCTCATCAGCGCACTCGGTACGGATATCGGGGAAGATTTCCAAATTAAGGACCTCAATTTCGATAAGGTCATCATTCTTTCCGATGCCGACCAAGACGGCGCGCACATTCGTGCTATTTTGCTCACCTTCTTCTTCCGTTATATGAAGCCCTTAATTACCGAAGGCCACGTTTATATCGGTATGCCCCCCTTATACAAGGTGTACAAAAAGGACCGCGTGGAATACGCTTACGACGATAGCGAGCTGCAAGCGAAAATCGACCTCGTTGGCAGGGGCTATCAAATTCAACGCTATAAAGGTCTTGGCGAAATGAACCCCGAACAGCTTTGGGAAACGACCATGAACCCCGAAAGTCGCTCGCTTATGCGCGTTACGATAGAAGACGGAAGCGAGGCCGAACGCCTCATTTCCACCCTTCTTGGCGACAGTATAGACCTCCGCAAACAATACATTACCGAACACGCTAACTTCAACAAAGAAGACGCGTTTATCAAATTAAAAAAGTAAGGAGTTAATGCAAAATGGAAAAGCAAGAAACAAAAGGTTTATTTTCCAGCACGCTGGAAGAAGTTTTGCATAACTCTATGATGCCGTATGCCGAGCACGTTATTTTAGAGCGCGCTTTGCCCCGCGTAGAAGACGGCTTAAAGCCCGTACAACGCCGCATCATTTACACGATGTATCACGAACTCGGCTTAACGCCCGAAAAGCCCTTTGTAAAAAGCGCGCGTATCGTGGGCGACTGCTTGGGTAAATTCCACCCCCACGGCGATAGCTCCGTTTACGATGCAATGGTGCGTTTAGCGCAGCCCTTTAACACGAGAGAACCGCTTGTAGACGGCCACGGCAACTTCGGCTCGATGGACGGCGACGGGGCGGCGGCTATGCGTTATACCGAAGCGCGTATGAAGCCCATCGCCATGCAAATGGTGCGCGATCTCGATAAGGAAACGGTATCGTTCAGCTTAAACTACGACGATAAGCAATTAGAGCCCGATATGCTCCCTTGCCGCTACCCCAACCTTCTCGTAAACGGTACAAGCGGTATTGCGGTAGGCCTTGCAACCAACATTCCTCCCCATAACCTAGCCGAAACGATAGACGGCGTTTGCGCCTTTATCGATAAGCCCAAAATCTCTTTAGAAGAGATGATGAAATACATCCCCGGGCCGGATTTCCCCACGGGCGGCTATTTAATCGGCGGGGAAGAACTGGTTAAAGCGTACGAAACGGGGCGCGGCAAGGTTACTATGCGCGCCAAATATAAAATTGAAAAGGCCACGGGCGGAAAGGAATCCATCGTCTTTACTGAACTACCTTACCAGGTTAATAAAACCTCCCTCGTTACCAAAATTTCCGATCTTAGAGAGGACAAAAAAGGCGCACTCGTCAACATTCAAGACATCGCCGACGAATCCGACCGCAACAGCGGTGTTCGCGTGGTAATCAAGCTGAAAAAGGACGCCAAGGCAGAGCCCGTCGTTGCAGACCTGTTTAAGTATACCGATCTCGAATCCACCTTCGGTATCAATATGGTTGCCATTGCCGATGCAAAGCCGCAACAAATGGGGCTGCTTACCATCATTCGTCATTACGTCGAATTCCAGCGCGAAGTTATTTTAAAGCGCACCAAATTCGACTTAGATAAAGCCAAAAAGCGTTGCCATATTTTAGAGGGTCTCGTTATTGCGTGCAATAATATCGACGAGGTTATCAAAATTATCCGCAAGGCAGAAGATACGGCAACGGCGAAAGCCAACCTGAAAAAGAAATTTAACCTTTCGGACGAGCAAGCGCAAGCCATTTTGGATATGAAACTGTATCGTATCAATAAAATGGAAGTATACACCCTGCAAGCCGAGCTGGAAGATCTCAAAGCTAAAATTCAGGAGCTTTCCGAAATCGTCGCTAAAAAAGATTTGCAAATGAAGGTCGTTAAAAAGGAGCTTTTAGAAGTTAAAAAGCTATTTAAAAACGACCGCCGCACGCAAATCGTAGGCTTAAAGGAAAAAATTAAAACAAAGATAGAGGAAGAAGCCCCCGAAAAGGACAACTTTGTGGTGGCACTCACGGCGCTTGGCAACGTGAAAAAGATTCCCGAACGGCAATATAACAACGCCAAGAAAATCATTACCGATTCCTCCTCCCTTTCCGAAGTATTTACGCAAGCGGTGCGCGCACAGTCGGGCGATACCGTGCTTGCCTTTACCAACCTCGGCAACTGCTATAAAATAGAGGTCGACTCCTTGCCCGACGCTAAGTATAAGGAAAAGGGCACGGCGTTTAAAGCACTCGTCAAGCCGGAAGGGGGCGAAAAAGCCGTTGCGCTCTTTGCCGTGGGCGATAAAATGCCGCGCGGAAACCTCCTCTTCTTTACCCGCCTCGGTCAGGTTAAGGCCTCCACGTGGGCGGAATACGACGTACAAAAGGCGTCCTTCCAAGCCATTAAACTAAAAGAAGGCGACTCCGTTATTTCTATCGAAGAAGATAAGCCCGATACTACCATGCTCTTTGTAACGGCACGCGGTATGGCGCTCAACGCCACGAAAGACGACCTCCCCTTGCAGGGAAGAATTGCCACCGGCGTTGGCGGCGTTATGCTCGACCGCGGCGATATGGTCGTTTACGCAGGGCAAATTAAGGACGAAGGGGAAATCGTCGTCGTTACGACGGAAGGCACGTTTAAGCGCGTGATCGCCGCCGATCTCGATCCGCTTTCGAGAAGAAGAAAGGGCGTAATCATTTCCGACCTGTCCGACGAAAACGAAATACTCTTTATCTCCTACGTAACGCACGCTTACGACGTAGTGGTAGAAGATATGACGGGGGAAATCTTCGCCGTTAATACCGAAGATATCTCCATCGAAAAACGCACCTCCAAGGGCAAAACCTTGAAAAACGTGCGCGGACTGGATATTAAAGATTGCTACCGTCCGCAAAAAGCAGAAAAGTAAATCCGTGGAAGAATTTACAATAGAAAAACCGCTCCAATCGGGGGCGGTTTTTTATTTTTACCTCTCTCTGTCATTCTGAGCGTAGCGAAGAATCTAAAACGTATTTCTTTTTCCGCAGGCGTTTCATCAGCGGTTTTTTATTTTTACCTCTTTCTGTCATTCTGAGCGTAGCGAAGAATCTAAACCTTAACAAACTGCCCAAAAACGCACACAAAAAATTCCCCCACCCCTATTGACAACGGTGGATAGTTGTGCTATGATGAAATTAGGAAAGGCAAATCTTTCCAAAACAATTTTTCGGCAAGGAGGATCAATTATGAAGAAACAACT
>JAFOHH010000040.1 GCA_017421905.1 Clostridia bacterium | reverse complement strand
GGGGAACGTAATTAAACCCATCGGTAACAGCCGTCATAAAATCGTACTTTTCGGGCAGGCGCAAGGAGGCGATATCCTGCAGGAAAAAGGATACGGGATAGCCCGCGCAACGATTTTGCGCAACCGTGAGCATTTCTTGCGAGAGATCGACACCTGTCATGCGATAGCCCGCCTTTGCTAGGGCAAGGGTAAACGTGCCGCTGCCGCAGCCAAGATCTAACCCTTTTTTGCCTGCGCCGTGCGCTTTAAGCAGGGCGGTAAGGTGCGCCGTTTGCGCGGCGTAATCTTCTTCTTTCATCAGCGCGTCGTAGCACGAGGCAAGCGCGCTGTATGCCGTACGGTTTTCCATAATTCTTCCTTTTGGGAAAACAGGCGGCAGCGCCGCCTGTTTTTTATTTCTTTTTATTGTTGCGTTTTTGTTCTTTTTTCTTATACGTTTCCAGCTTCTTTCTGCGCGCCTCGTCTTGCTCGTTTGCTTCCTTCTTAAACTCGGCAAACACTGCGTATTTTTCGTCGTTTTTGTGTTCTTCTGCCCAAGCATTGGCGTCTTCTATCATCTTGTCCTTTTGCGCCTTTAAGCGTTCGAGGTCCTTTATGGTATAGTGTTCGGGCAGCTCTTCTACCACGATATCGTCGTCGATAGGCTTGATGGGGTTGGAAACGAGGTGATCTTCGGCAAGTTGCTTGAGCGTTTCCTTCTTTTGCTCGCGATACTGCTTAAAGGCTGCCGATTCTTGCTCGCTTTCTCCGCCTTTATAAATACCGCGGTTGACTCTTGCCCCTTCGATACGCGGGTTGACGAATTTATCAAACGCCCATTGGGTGTAATCCATCCAAACGAGGAAAGAAAAAGAAAAGCCGAGCAGTACTACTAAAATAAGCCACATGCCGTAAAAAGCCGACATGGGAAGGGCAAGTAAAAGAATAAAGGGCAGGAGGGCAATCGCTCCGAAAAAGAAGTTGGGAATGATGAGCGCGTAACTAAAAACAAAGGAGTTGTTAAGCAGCTTAAAAATGGAAAGCTTGTAGGTTACGGACATGGTGAGCATATGCATCGTCATAAGGGTTGCAATGCCAAGCGCAACGTAACACATAACGCGTGCCGCGGAAAGCAGCCATGCGTGCGACCAGCCCACCGCCTGCAAATAGGTGAGATAGTTTGCGCCGACCATGGTAATGAGAAGAACGACGCTGTAAATAAGCGCAATTTCCATAATTTGAAGGAAATTCTTTTTAATGCCGCGCCATAAATCGGATACCACGAGAACGCCTTCCGTCCAAATAAGGTTACGGATGATATACAAGCCGCCAGAAAGACCGATGGAGGCAATAATTGCCGCAATGGGCATCATAAAATAAAACCAGCGGTTTGCAAGCAGGTTAATTGCTTCTTCTTGCCCCGGACGAATGGGAACGATGGGATAACCCGTTACGAGGTTAGAGGAAAAAGGAATTTTTTCCGCACTTAAAAGCACTAAATTACTTCTTTGCAAAAACAAAAAAATAACGGGGAGGAAAAAGATTAAAATAAAAACGTTTACCCCCATCAGCTTGAAAAAGTTGTTTTTAAATACATCCCAAAATAAAGAAAAACGGTTGGTAGGGAGCGTGCTTCTTGCGTAGTCGTCGCTCTTTTCTTTGCCTTCTACCAAACGCTTAAATAAGTTTGCCATGTCTGCCTCCGGCGCGTGCGCGCATATTATCCCTTATATTGTATAACAAATTAAAGAAAATTTCAATAAAATTAAGCCCCGTATTGATAAAAATAGTGGAATAGTGCCTCTTTTTTTTTGACAATTTGCCCATCGTATGGTAGAATGTTTGGCAATTAGATTTATTTTTGGAGATTTTTATGAAAAAATACAACGTTGCCGTAGTTGGCGCAACCGGAATGGTTGGCAGAAAATTTTTACAAGTGCTTGAAGAACGCAATCTTCCCGTGGAAAATTACTATTTATTCGCTTCGGAAAAAAGCGCGGGCAAAACGGTAACCTTTATGGGAAAGGAACACACGATTTTGCTTACTTCGGAAGAAGAAATTGCAAAATATAACGTGGATATTGCCCTCTTTTCGGCAGGTGCAGGCGCATCGCTTACCTTTGCCCCCGTGTTTGCCGCACACGGCGCGGTAGTTATTGATAACTCCAGCGCGTGGAGAAGAGATCCCGACGTTCCCCTAGTCGTTCCCGAATGCAATGCAGACGATTTAAAGGGCTGGAAAAAGAAGGGCATTATTGCAAACCCCAACTGCTCTACCATTCAAGCGGTCGTTCCCCTAAAAGCCCTGCACGAAAAATACGGCATTAAGCGCGTTGTTTATTCCACCTATCAAGCCGTATCGGGCGCAGGACAAAAGGGCTGGCAGGATTTGGAAAACGGTATGAAAGGATTAGCTCCGCAAAAATTCCCCCACCCCATTTTCTCTAACATTATCCCCCATATCGACGTATTCCTTGACAACGGCTATACCAAAGAAGAGGATAAAATGATTTTTGAAACGCGCAAAATTTTGGGCGTACCCGATATGAAGGTTACTGCTACCACGGCGCGCGTACCCGTGTTCGGTTGCCATAGCGAATCGATTAACCTGGAATTTAACACCCCCTGCGACGTAGAAGAGGCCAAGGAGGTTTTACGCAACACCCCCGGCATCGTAGTGGCAGACGACGTGAAAAACAACGTTTACCCCATGCCCTGCACCGCTTACGATACCGACCCCGTTTACGTGGGAAGAATCCGCAAAGACGAAAGCGTTGATAGCGGACTCAACATTTGGGTCGTTGCCGATAACATTAGAAAAGGCGCGGCAACAAACGCCGTTCAAATTGCGGAAAAAATGATTGAAATGCAACTGATTTGACGCAAAAAAGCCCGTACGGGTTGCCCTTTTTAAAACAAACGGGCTAAATTCTTATATAAAATATTTTAACGCTCCGCAGCTTGCGGGGCGTTATTTTTTAACCAAACGCATGCAGGCGGAATATCTTAATAAAAACTGCTCTTTTGGAGGAACGGTTATGAAAAAGCTTCCCTTTTGCGGCGTGTGTACCGCACTCGTTACCCCTTTTCACCCAAGCGGAGAAGTAGATTTTCCTTCGCTAAACAAGCTCCTTTCTTGGCAAAAGGAAGGCGGCGTAAAAGCCGTTGTGCTTTTAGGAACGACGGGCGAAAGCTGTACCCTTTCCCTATCCGAAAAAAGAAAAATTTTCCTTGCGGGGCGGCGCGCGTTCGACGGATTTTTGATGATGGGCTGCGGCAGTAACGATACAAAAACCGCCCTTTCTCTTGCCCAAAAAGCTAAGGAGTGGGGTGCGGACGGCGTGCTTGCCGTTACCCCCTATTACAACAAATGCACGCAAAAGGGAGCGATTGCCTACTACGGCGCAATTGCGGAAGTAGGTTTGCCCGTTTTGGCGTATAACGTGCCCGGCAGAACGGGCTTTGACCTTGCCCCCGAAACGGCGCACCGCCTTGTTAAGGACGGCGTTATTTTTGGCGTGAAGGAGGCGTGCGGCGACGTAAAACGGGGGCTTTTACACGGAGCGAACGGCGTGCCCTATTATTCGGGCGACGACCTATTAAATTTGCCCTTTTACAGCGCGGGGGCGGAAGGGTGCGTTTCGGTAATTTCCAACCTTTTGCCACGGCTATCGGTGGAAATTTGGAACACCTTTTTCTCCTGCCCTACTAAAGCGATGCAACAGGAAAAAGAAATTAGACCGCTACTGCTATCGCTTGGGGCGGAGGTAAACCCGATTTTGATAAAATACGCTCTTTCCTGCCGCGGATTATGCGGCGAAACGGTGCGCGCGCCATTAACCGTTGGAGAGGCTTTTCACAAAAAAGCCGTAAAAAAGCAATTACTTTGCGCAAAAATTTTAAGCGATGCGAAGACAAAAACTTAAAATTAAAAAAGGGCGGATTTCCCTTATTTGGGGAAATCCGCCGTGGGTTAATGGAGTAATTGTTTTCTGTAAATAAAATTTGCGCTACTTAAGGGGGTTATTCTTCCGATTCGGAAATAAACATACGAAGAAGCGAAGAGGCTTTTTCGATTTCGTCCTTTTTATTGCGCGTTGCGAGGTTTTGGGTTTTGTGTTGCGCCGCCTGGCAAATGAGGTCTACGCACAGGTCGTAGCCCAGCGCACCGCTATCGAGCGTAAGGGCGTAAGAGGAGGCCTTGCCCCAATCTTCTCCCGTATAGTATTTGTGGAAGTTTGCGCGCATTTTATCGCGGCGTTTCATCGTTTTGCGCGCTTCTTTTTCGGGAATGCCGAGGGAAAGAACGCGTTGCAGCTTATGATCGGGATCGGCGTGAATAAACACGTTTAGCACGTTTTCGCGCTCGCGCAAAATAGAATCGGCACTTCTGCCAACGATTACGGCGTTTTCCGTACGGGCAATTTCCTTAACGATTCTGCCAATTTGCACGAAAATTTTATCCTGCAACGAAAGAGCGGTTGCTGCATGCGCCGAGCCGATTGCCGGATCGGACATTAGAATATTTTGGAAGAATTTATTGCCTGCGTATTCGCTTTGCTCGGCAACGAAATCGAAATCCATTCCGTTTTCCCGGCAAGCCTTGCGGATAAGCTCGTTATCGTAAAAGGTAAAGCCCAGCTTTTCGGCTACTTTTTGACCGATGATTCTGCCGCCGCTGCCGTATTCTCTTGCAATAGTAATTATCATATATACCGTTTCCCTCCTTATTTTTGCCGAAGGTTTCGGCTTTCTACCTATATTATACGGGAAAAACGGGCGCTAGTCAATAGGGTTTTTAAAAATTTTAGGCGAAAAAGCAATAAAAAAACACCCCAAGGGGTGTTTCTTACTTGTACGGAAGATGCAAGTTCCGTGCAACGTGGTGCCGGAGATCGGACTTGAACCGATACGGTGTTTCCACCGAGGGATTTTAAGTCCCTTGCGTCTGCCTATTCCGCCACTTCGGCATAAATGGAGGTGCCACCCAGATTTGAACTGGGGAATCAGGGTTTTGCAGACCCACGCCTTACCGCTTGGCTATGGCACCAAATGCTTATAAAGAGAAAAAAACGAGAATTTTTGATTTTACAAAAATTCTCGTTTTAGAAGAAATGGAGCGGGAAACGAGATTCAAACTCGCGACATTTGCCTTGGCAAGGCAACGCTCTACCACTGAGCCATTCCCGCATTATGAAGCAACGACGATTATTGGTGGGAACAATAGGGCTCGAACCTATGACCCTCTGCTTGTAAGGCAGAT
>JAFOHH010000039.1 GCA_017421905.1 Clostridia bacterium | reverse complement strand
GTGGTAACTTTAAGCGAGCCCGTACCGTCTTTGGTGTGCGATTCGGTGCTCCATTCGTAAAGGCCGCCGTTTTTCCAGCCGTCCTTCCAGCGTCCTTTTACCGATTGCGATGCAAACTTACCGTCTACAAGACCGGCGTCGTCCGTTTCCAGTTCGATAACGGCGTGGGGCGTAAGCTTTAAGTCGTCTACCCAAAGCGTGCCCGATGCAGACCAAAGGCGGATATTAATATAATAGGTCGTAGCAGATGCGGTAAAGGTTGCTTCGCGCAAATCCCAATCTCTCGTCAAGGGCTGCTCTACGTCGTTACCCCAGCCGATTTGGTTGGAATAGTTATCCGCGCTCGCGCCGATGTTAATATACGCGCCTGCGCCCGCATCGGACTTCATATAAACGTTTTCAGGCTTCATCCAAGCGGAAAAGGTGTAATCCATGCCAACAACCAGATTGGTTGCCTCAATGCGCAGTACGTGGTGGCATTGCGTTTCGTTGGTTACCTTTAACGAATAAGAGCCGTCGCCCGTTTTATCCATCGTGGTATCGATGGTTTTGCTTGCCGTTCCGTCCTTCCAGCTCCACCAGCCTGCATCTAAATCTTGTGCGGCGAAGGATGCATCGGGGATGATGGGGTCGGTGTTGGGTTTCACCTCTTCAATTTTCATATCGTCCACCCAAAGCGAACCTATTGCGCTCCAAAGACGAACAACTACGTAGTTGGTATCCTCTTCGGGGGAAAGGAAGCATTCGTAATAGGTCCAATCGCGGCTGGAATTCTCTTCCAGGTCGTTACCCCAACCCATTTTATTGCTATAGGTATCCTGCGATGCGCCTACGTTGATATACGCGCCCGAGCCGCCGTCGCCGGGGGCAGGAAAAAAGTCCTCTATCTTCATCCAAACGGAAAATTTATAATCTTTTCCCGCGGTAAGACCGGTAATTGCAAAGCGTACCATATGGTGATGTGCTGCAAAGTTGGTCATTTTTAAGGAATATGAGCCGTCGCCTGTGTGATCGGTGGTGGTGTCAATGCCGCGCTGATGTGCATCGGAAGATCCGTCCGCCCAAGAGAAAACCGACCCAATTTCGCTATCCGACGCAAACGTCGTATTACCAATCGTGGGACCGTTTGCTTCAGCCGATGCAGTAGATACCGTAAAGGTAGCAACGCAAAGGGCCAAAATGCAAAAAACGGTTAGAAGTAAACGCAGTTTTTTCATTTTTGTTCCTCCTTATCTGAAAATGAAAACGCTTTCATTTTTTCTTATTAAATATTATAAACCTTATTTTAAGGTTTGTCAATACTTTTCCCAAAAAAAATTTTACGGCAAGCGGAAAGGGGGGGGAGAGAAAAAAGTGAAATTTTGTTTTCAAAAACACCAAAACGGAATTAAGGTGCGCAAAACTCTGTGTACAAAACGCGCGGCTAAATTGTGGAAATCCATCAGATTTCTTTATAAAAAAACACGCAAACCCTTGAAAAGACGGGCGTAGTGTGCTATAATACCCTTAACAAATTTTTTGGCGTGTGATATAATAAATTCAGCAACGAAAAGAGAGTGTGTTATGCAGCGAACGATTACATTTACCGCACCTGCAAACGGAAAGATGCGCGATATTCTCCGCAACCGTTTTTCCGCCCGCTTTTGCACCTTTTTAAAGGGGGAAGAGGGGCGAATTTTGCATTGCGGAACGCCTGCTACAGGCAGAACGCCGGTTAAGAAAGGGGAGGAAATTACCGTACGCTTTCTAGAAGAGGTAAAACCGCCCAAAACCGTTTGCCCTTTGCCCCTTTCCGTTTTATACGAAGATGAAGATATCATTGCCGTGCATAAGCCGCGCGGTGTTGCCTCGCTATCTACCTTCGGCTACGAAAGCCGTAACTTAATTTCCGCCCTGTTTGCGCGCAATCCCCACTATAATTATCACGTTGTAACGCGGCTGGATAAGGATACCGAGGGGGTTGTACTCGTTGCCAAAAGCGGCGTGGTGCATAGCTTATTGCAATCGCTTGGCGGGGAGCTTAAAAAAATATACCTTGCCCGTGCGGAGGGGGTTATTTCCGCCCCCTTTACGGTAGATGCCCCTATTGCGCGCGGCGAAGACGTTACGCGCGTCGTTTCCGTGCAGGGACAACGAGCAATTACGCGCTTTGCGCCTTTAAAAACCGACGTAGCCTCCACCCTTGTTGCCGCCCTCCCCGTTACGGGAAGAACGCATCAAATCCGTTTGCACCTTGCCCACGCAGGGCACGCGGCAGTGGGAGATACCCTTTACGGCAAGGGCGTTGGCGCATATAACAGCGGGCAACGTTTAGCCTGCTATTTGCTTTGTTTTCCGCACCCCGTTACGGGGGAAAAGGTGCAAATCGTGGCAAACGCCCCCTCTTTTTTCGGAGAAGAATGCGCTTTGCCTCTTGCCGAAAAGCTGCTTTCCTTGTTTTAGTAGAATCAGGAAAATTACGCCAAAATTTTTGTAACCTTTCATTTTTATTTCATAAATAAAGAGTATCGTATAGGAGAAGTTATGCAAATACTTTGTTTTGGAGAATTGCTTTGCGATATGACGGGCATGCCCAACCGCACCTTTCAAATGAATGCCGGCGGTGCGCCTGCCAACTGTGCCGTTGCCGCCAAAAAGGCAGGGGCAAATTCCGTTTCCCTTTGTGCTAAAGTTGGGCGCGATTTGTTTGGCGAATACCTGCTTGGCGAAGTGGAAAAGGAGGGCGTTAGCACGCAAAGCGTACTGGTAGACGAAAACGTGCACACCACGCTTGCCTTCGTTCGGCTTACGGAGGGCGAACGTCAGTTTTCCTTTTACCGCCTTGCCGATGCCGAAATTACCGAGGACGACGTAGCCCGTTTATCCTTTCCCCGTGGCGGAATTTTCCATTTCGGCTCTCTTTCGCTTACGCAAGAGCCTATTTTTTCCGCAACGAAAAAGGCAATTTCCCAAGCAAAGGCGGCGGGGAATTTAATCAGCTTTGACGTAAACTATCGCGATTCCCTTTGGAGCTGCGCCGCTCTTGCCAAAGAGCGCATTTGCCAAATTTTACCCCTTTGCGATATCGTAAAAATTTCCGAAGAGGAAGGGGAGTTTTTAACGGGGAAAAGCGACTACCTTGCTATGGCGCAAGCTATGCAGGCTATGGGCGCAAAAACGGTTGTTCTTTCGCTGGGCAGTATGGGTAGCCGCCTATACGGCAGCGTAGTGGCGGAGGCAAATGCTTTTTCTGCTACGGCGGTAGATACCACGGGCGCAGGCGACTGTTTTTACGGCACGCTGCTTGCCCAAATTGCCGCGCGCGGCGGAATGGACGATTTAACCGAAGAAGAGGCGCAAACCATGCTGCGCGTTGCAAACGCCGCAGGTGCGCTTGCCGTAGAAGGGTACGGCGCAATTCCTTCCTACCCAAATAAAGAGCAAATTTATCTGAAAGCGGGCGCTGGCACGCAAAAATAAGCACACCGCCTTATAAGGAGAAACATATGACGCAAGAAATTGCAAAGCGGCTTTCCGCCGCAAGAAAACATAGCAAGCTTTCGCAAGAAGAAGCGGCAAGCCTACTTGGCATTAGCCGCCAAACGCTTTCCAATGGGAAAACGGCGATGGGATTCCCGATAGCGAAACGCTGATAAAAATTGCCGACGTATACGATATTTCCCTCGACGTATTAATGCTAGGGAGAGAACCGAAGCTGGATAGTCTTTCTTACGAGCAGCTGATGGAGGAGTCTGCCGAAAACGATTCTTACGAGGAAACGGTGCGCGAGCTTTTGGCGCAAACGGGAAAAGAGCCCGACCCGATCGACCGTGTAATTCGCTATTTTCCCTATACGATGTTATGCCTTATTTTATTCCTTTCCATCGGGTTTGGCGTAAAGGATTCGTGGCGGTACTGCTGGTCGGTATTTATCACCATTCCCAGCTACTACGTTGCTATTCAATCGGTAAAGCATAAAAACGTGGTGGGCATCGTGCTGCCCATTGTGTGCGTAGCAATTTATTTGGTGCTTGGATTTACGCTCCCCGGCGATTGGGGCTGGAAGCTTGGCTGGATGCTCCTTTTTATCGTTCCTCTATATACGTCCATACAAAAAGCCGTAAAAAAGCGTAACTTTTTCTATTTTTCTTATCTAACGTTTATTATCGCTCTCTATATGTTTATGGGAATGTGCCTAGATATGTGGCACCCGTGGTGGATTATGTTTTTAACCATTCCCGTTTACTATTCCATAGCTAAAATTGTATCCCATAAAGAGGAATAATTGCTTTTTTGCAATAAAAATTGCGCCCGCAGCT
>JAFOHH010000038.1 GCA_017421905.1 Clostridia bacterium | reverse complement strand
GTCTTGAAGATAAGACTCAAAAGGACGAAAAAAGAACTGAGTATCTTGAGTCGCTTGGTTTAAGAGTGGCAAGAATACCAAACTATCAAATTAATGATAACTTTTTATATGTTTGCCGTTATATTGAGAGCTTGGTGGAAGAATCCCTCAGTCAGCAAGGCTGACAGCTCCCTCATCATAGGGAGCCTTGCAAGGAATGAACTTTTTTATCTATAATATAAATACCGCATATATAAATACCGCCGCGCTAGTAAGCGCGGCGGTTGTTTTTTCGTAAACGTGCGGTTTTAAAAAGCCTTATTTTCTGCGAATGCTTTTAATAATAACGTCCTCTATCGGTACGTCCCTTTCAAACATATATTTTGCGCCCGTTAACACGCGGGAAATGGAAACGGCTACGTCCAAGCTCTTTTGGTTTACCAGCTCTCCAAACGCCGCGTAGTTGCCGTCGCCATAGGCGTAGCGTTCTACGCAAATGAAAAACTGCGAGGAGGCGGAGTCGGGATGCTCTGCACGCGCCATAGAAAGAACGCCCGCTTTATGCTCCAGCTCGTTTACAAATCCGTTTGCGGTAAATTCGCCGGGGATTGTATTTGCGTTAACCGCGCCCGTAAGCTGATTATCCTTTGCCTTTAAGTAGCCCGTTTGCACCATAAAACCGGGGATTACGCGGTGGAAAATAACGCCGTCGTACGCCTTTTGGTCTACCAAGGTTAAAAAGTTTTCTACCGTAAGGGGCGCAACGTCGGGATATAAAACGGCGGTCATCGTGCGGCCGTCCTGCAAGGTAATGACGACGCGAGGACCCTTCCCCAAGTGAGAAAAATCCTTTTCGGTATCGCGCATTCCTCCGCAAGCGCAAAGAGGCAATGCTAAAATTAACGCAAATAATAAAGCAAGAAATTTTTTCATAATAACTCCTATATCGTATTCATTTTTAGGATCGCGGTAAGGATTTTTGCACGTTTATCCGTAAACGGGTGCGCCGAAACGCTACCTTCCGCTTGCCGCCCCTACTGCTATTACACCTTGTAAAAAAGGGGCTCGTGATTGGTTTTTTGAATGAATTTCAGTAAATCTTCGTAAGAGAGATAGGTCGAACCCGTGTTGTCGTTGGGGTGCATACAAATGGTTTTGTAGTTTGCAAGATCGGCGTCTAACACCACCTGCACCTTGCACTCGGTATCGTTTAACGCGCAAAGGGGCGAAACGGAGCCCGTTGCAACGCCGAGATACTTTTGCAGGCGTTCTTCCGAGCAAAAGCCCAAGCGGCTACTCTTTAAAAAGGCGCGCAGCAGCTTTAAATCGGCGTGCTTGTGATAGCATTGCGAAACGAGGTAAACCTTACTACCCGTATCGTTGCGAAGAAAGAGGTTTTTCACCACTACGGTATCCTCGTCTACGGACACGCATTCGCCAACGTCCTCTGCGGTAAACAGCGCGCGATGCTCTAACGCGCGGTAGGGAATGTTCCATTCCTCTAACGCGGCGTATACTTTTTCCTTATTCGTCATCGCTTTCTCCTGCGGCAAGCAGTTTAATGGCGTCGTAATACATGGGGTAAACGAGCGCAAAGTCTGCCTTTTTCACGTTTTCGTTTGCCTGATGCACGGTAGAGGGCTCTTTGCCGAATTCCGGACCAAAGCCTGCGCCAAGCTTAAGGGCGCGCGCATACGTGCCGCCGCCGATGGCGATGGGCTGTGCGTTTTCCCCCGTGTGGGCGTTATATACCTTGCAAAGGGTTTTAATGAGAAAGCTGTTTTTATCGTTATACAGCGGTTTTTGGGTGGAATGAGGCGCAAACGGCACGCCGTAGGTGGCAAGCTTTTCTTCTACGTCCTTTTCGGTAAAGGTTGCAGCGTAGCGAATGTCTACGATAGCCACGATTTCCTCCCCTTCCGTCCAAAACATGTTGGGCGAAAAGGTGGTTTTACCCGTTTCGTCTGCAATAGCCGTTAAGCCTGCCTTATCGGCAAAGAGAGCGGAGAGCGCCGCTACGTCTGCGCCAAGATCGGAAAGCAGGTTTACGAGGGGCAGTACGGCGTTTTTGCCCTCCTCGGGCGTAGAGCCGTGCGCTTGTGCGCCGATGGCGGTAATTACGCCGCCCTCCTCCGTTACACCGTGCTTTTCTAAAAGCTCTGCCGCAACGGGCTCGGTAAGCGTTAAGGTTGCTTTGCCGGGGACCATGTTCGGGCGATCGCCCGCGGTAAGGCTGACAATCATCGGATCTTTTTTAAAGCGCAGCTTGGCGTGGTAAATGCCCTTTTCCGCATAAATTACGGGGAACTCCGCATCGGGCGAAAAGCCTTGGTCGGGCATTTCGGCAACCTTGTTATAGTGGTCAATGCAGCGCCAGCCGCTTTCTTCGTTGCAGCCGAGGATGAGTTTTACCGTCTTTTTGGGGGTAAAGCCTTCGTCTAGGAGCTGCTTCATTGCATACAGGGCAAGAACGGCAGGGCCTTTATCGTCGGCAACGCCGCGGCCGTAAAGCCTTCCGTCCTTTTCGGTTAAGGCAAAGGGAGGAACCGTCCAGCCGCTGCCCTCGGGCACGACGTCGAGGTGGGCAAGCACGGCAAGGCAGTCTTCCTTTTTGGCATTTTCGTCGCCAAAAATAACCTCGCCTACGTAGTTATCGTAGTTTTTTACGGTAAAGCCCATGTCCTTGGCAACGTCCAAGGTAAAATTTAGGGCGCGGCAAACGTCCTCGCCAAAGGGCATATTATCCTTTGCGGGGGCTTCTACCGAGGGGATTTCAATGAGTTTTGCCATCGTTTTTAGTGCATTTTCAAAATAGTTCATAAAAAACCTCTTTTTTGTGTTAAAATGATTATACACTTTTTTGTTTTTGTGGTAAAATGATTATAGCATAAAAATTAAAATTTTTTAGGAGAATTTCTAAAATGAAAGAAGTCAGAACAAGATTTGCGCCCAGCCCGACCGGATATTTGCATATCGGCGGTCTCCGCACCGCCCTTTACGGCTACCTTTACGCAAAGAAAGAAGGCGGTAAGTTTATTCTGCGCTTGGAAGATACCGACACCGCGCGCTACGTTGCCGATTCGGTAGAGCTGATTTACAACACGCTGAAAGATAGCGGCGTTGTATATTCCGAAGGTCCGGATATCGGCGGCAACTACGGCCCGTATATTCAAAGCGAACGCAAAAATATTTATAAGGAATACGCCGAAAAGCTGGTAGAAGCCGGCGGCGCGTATTACTGCTTCTGCGACGAGGACCGCATTTCCTCCCTTCGCGATGAAAGGGCAACGTGCGCTACGATAAGCATTGCCTTTCCCTTTCCAAAGAAGAAATCGAGGCAAACATTAAAGCGGGCAAGCCCTACGTTATTCGCCAAAATATTCCCTTGGAGGGTTCTTCCTCTTACGAGGACCTCGTTTACGGCACGATTACCGTAGACAACAAGGACATGGAAGACGGCATTTTGCTAAAAAGCGACGGCATGCCCACCTATAACTTTGCAAACGTGGTAGACGACCACTTAATGGCTATTTCGCACGTTATTCGCGGTACGGAATACCTTTCCTCCACCCCCAAATACAATTTAATGTACGATGCGTTTGGTTGGGAACGCCCCGTTTATATTCACCTCCCTCCCATTATGAAGGACGAGCATCAAAAGCTTTCTAAAAGAAACGGCGACGCAAGCTACCAAGACCTCGTAGACAAGGGATATATTAAAGAGGCAATTATCAACTATATTGCCCTGCTTGGCTGGAGCCCCAAGTCTAACCAAGAAAAATTCTCCCTGCCCGAGCTGGAAGCCGCTTTTTCTCTCGAAGGCATTAGCAAATCTCCCTCTATTTTCGACCCTGTAAAGCTCGCTTGGCTTTCGGGCGAATATATTAAGGAAATGAGCCTGGAAGATTTAAAGGCGCGCGCCCTCCCCTTTATGCAACAAAGCAAGGTTTGGGGCAAGGATTACGACTGGGATAAGCTGCTAGACCTCGTTAAAACGCGTATTGAAACGCTTGCGGAAATCCCCGGCAAGGTAGACTTTTTAGAAGAATTCGGCGCGTACGATACCGCACTCTTCTTCCACAAAAAAATGAAGACGGATGCAGAGGTTGCAAAAACCGTTCTGCCCGAAATCGTTGCCGTTTTAGAGGCCATTCCCGAAGAAGAATTTACCCTTACCCGCATCCACGACGACGTAATGACCCTGCCCGAAAAGCTGGGTATGAAAAACGGCCAGGTTCTTTGGCCCATGCGCGTTGCCCTTTCGGGTAAAGAAACCACGCCCGGCGGCGCGTTTGAGCTTGCCGATATTTTAGGTAAAAAACGCTCCTTAGAACGCATTGCGTTTAGCATGGATTTATTGAAATAAGTTTGCAAAATCCGCGTTTATGCGCCGTCTGCGCTTTTAGCGCAACGCAAAATAAAGTACGTAAAAAGCCTTTCCGTTCGGAAAGGCTTTTCTTTATTATGATTTCTTTCGGCTTGCCCGTATTTAAATTTTCAATTATAAAATGGGATAGCCTGCCGCGGTGTGCGCCTCGTACAGTTCGTCGCACATTTTAATAATATCGTCGATGGAAAGCTCTGCCGCGGTGTGCGGTTCGAGCATCGCCGCTTGGTAAATATGTTCCTTTTTGCCGGTAACGGCTGCCTCTATGGTAAGGAGCTGGCAGTTGATGTTGGTCATATTCATAGCGGCGCATTGAACGGGGAGTCTGCCCACAAAGCAGCCGCGGATACCGCTGCCGTCTACAAGGCAAGGTACTTCTACGCAAGCATCTTTGGGAAGGTTTTCGATAAAGCCGCTGTTTATTACGTTTCCGCCGATGCGGTAGGGCGTATTGGTAACGATGGATTCCATAATGTGCGAAGCGTATTCGATGGAGCGGTTATGCTCGATATCGCCGCCGTTGAGCAGCGACTCCTTTTGCTTTTCCCAGCCCGCAATTTGACCCACACAACGGCGGGGGTATTCGTCCAAAGGAATGTTAAAGCGGTCGATCAGCTCGGGGTACTTCGATTTAAGATAGAAGGGGTTGTATTCGGCGTTGTG
>JAFOHH010000037.1 GCA_017421905.1 Clostridia bacterium | reverse complement strand
GCTACCCAAATGCCGGGGAAAATGCCTTCCGTAGTAACGTGAACCCAGTAATCGAGGTTTTCGCCAAGATAGAAATCGATGGATTCTTGCACAATAGTAAACTTAAAGTATACCGTGAGGTCGTTTTTAATGGTGTACGCCTCTTTCGTAGCGATGATACCTTCTCCGCCGGGGACGGTATACAAAACGCCGTCTTCTACTTCGAAAGGAACGTCCGCTAGAGTGTTTTCTTCTGCCTTAGCACGCAGCGCGGTAGGCGCAAAAAAGAGCATAAGGCATGCGCAAAGGACGAGAACCAAAATGGCAATGATTCCGTTGCGAGCAATTTTCGTCATATTTTCCTCCTAAAAAAATATATTTTTTACTTTCGTTTCAAGGGTTTTGGAGTGCAATTTCCTTTTTGTGAGAAACGACAATTGTATTATACAATACTTTTTATTAAATTTCAATCGTTTTTTAAATTTTTTTAAGAACTTCCTAGATTTTTTTCATATTAAAAACTGGATTTTTTTAAGGAAAACGAGGAGATAGCAGATAAAATAATCCCTACTTCAAGAAAGGTTTATCCCTTACGATAAAAAGCAGTTCTCTCTTACGCGCGAAAAAGCAGTTCTCCCCTACGCGCGAGGTATGTAAAGTTTTCTTTTGGGAAAAATGAAAAAAAGAATTGACTTTTTTGCCCTTCTACTTTATGATAAATAGAGGAAAAAGAGAAAATTAGCCGTTTTTACAAAACATTATCCCTGTTTTGTTGTGTAAACAACGAAATTTTACTCCTTTTCTATTGTAAAATAAGATTGAGCTAATAAAACCGACGGCTTAACTTTGACAAAATTAACACGAGGTATTTTATGCAAAACGTGAAGAAAATAACCGATTCCGTATTTTACGTGGGCGCAAACGACAGACGCATTGCGCTTTTTGAGGGCGTTTATAAAGTGCCCAAGGGCGTATCGTACAACTCTTACCTAATTAAAGATGAAAAAACGGCGGTAATGGATACCGTTGACCAAGCCGTTTGCGACCAGTTTTTTGAAAACGTTGCCTACGCGCTGGGCGGCAGAACGCTGGACTACCTTGTAGTAAGCCACATGGAGCCCGACCACTCTGCAACGGTGGGAAAAATGTTAGACCGCTACCCCGAGCTTACGCTAATTTTAAACCGTAAAACGCTGGTAATGCTGCAAGGATATCTTTCGGGAAGGGATATCGAAGGTCGTTATATTTTGGTGGAAGAAGGAAACGTTCTTCCCCTCGGCAAGCACACGTTGCACTTCGTAATGGCACCCATGGTGCATTGGCCCGAGGTTATGGTGGCTTACGACGACTATGAAAAGATTTTATTCTCTGCCGATGCGTTTGGCTCTTTCGGGGCGTTAAACGGCGCAATTTATTTGGACGAAGCCGACGTTGGCGAAGAATATTTTAACGAGGCACGCCGCTATTATACCAACATCGTAGGAAAATACGGTACGCAGGTGCAAGCCCTTTTGAAAAAGGCAAGCGGACTTTCTATTGAAATTATTTGCCCCTTGCACGGTTACGCCGTACGCAGAAATATTAACGATTTCGTAAAAAAATATCAGCTTTGGAGCAGCTACACCCCCGAAAAGCAGGGCGTTTTGGTTGCTTACGCTTCCGTTTACGGCAACACGGCAAACGCGGCGGAAATTTTAGCGGCACGCCTTGCAGCGCGCGGCGTTTATACCGAGGTTTGCGACGTTTCCGTTACCCCCGCCGACGAGGTAATTGCCAACGCGTTTAAGCTGAGCCACCTCGTATTTGCTTCTACCACCTATAACGCAGGCATCTTTGTAAAAATGAACGACGTATTGCACGACCTGGTTGCGCATAACCTGCAAAACCGCAAGGTTGCGCTGATTGAAAACGGCTCCTGGGCGCCGACCGCAGGCGGATTGATGAAGGATATGCTTTCCACCCTGAAAAACGTGGAATTTATCGGCGATACCGTTACCGTGCGCTCTGCCCTCCTTAAATCGCAAGAGGCAGAGCTGGACGCTCTTGCCGAGGCGATTGCCCAAACCTTTACCGCAAGCGAGGGTGGCGAAGCGCAAGAAACTACGGCGATTGATCCCTCGGCGTTCTTTAAGCTTTCCTACGGGTTATTCGTTCTTTCCGCAAAGGACGGCAAAAAGGATAACGGTTGCATTATTAACACCGCTCAACTTTTAACCGATACCCCCAAGCGCGTTACCGTTTCGGTAAACAAAGCCAACTATACCTGCGACATGATTGAAAAAACGGGGGTTTGCAATATTTCCGTGCTTTCGGAAAGCGCAGACTTTGCTTTGTTTGAACGCTTTGGCTTCCAAAGCGGCAGGGACGTAGATAAATTTGCCGGACTGGAAGGCACGTTCCGTACGGAAAACGGATTGCTTGCCTTGAAAGAAAACGTTTCTGCAGTTATTTCCTTGAAGGTTGTAGGAACGCACGATTACGGCACGCACAAAATTTTCGTTTGTGAGGCGACCGAGGCGAAAATCGTTTCCGGAGAACAGCCCGCAACCTACGATTATTACTTCAAACACATCAAACCCTCCCCCGCGCCTTTGGACGAAGATAAAAAAGGCTTCGTTTGCAAAATTTGCGGATACGTTTACGAGGGCGACACCCTGCCCGCCGATTATATTTGCCCCCTTTGCAAGCACGGCGCGGAAGATTTTGAGCCCTTGAAATAACGTTTATATAACAGCGTAGTAATAAAACGCCCCGTGCTTTCGGCACGGGGCGTTTGTGATTCGTTTAGTTGAAAAATAATAAGCAAATGGCTTAAAAACAAGTGAAACAAAAAGGAAAAGCCTTTTGTAAAAGGGTTATTCTGCTTGGTTTAATTCGTCCAAGGTCATAGAAAAGCCGGGGAGGAAGTGCTTTATAAAATAATCGACTGCTTGGCTTTTATAACTCTTTAATTCCTTTTCGATTGCCTTTTTGGCAGAAGAAAATTCGGCGTTGCCGCACTTGATTTCTTCCAAACACTTTGCGTAGGCGGAAAGCTTATCGGCATACTTCATAAAGCGGTATTCCTCGCTTTCCCCTTGCGGCAAAACGTAGGGAGAAAAGGCAGGCTTTAATTCCTCCGGCAGCATGGCAATCACCTTTTCGCAGGCGGTGCGCTCTATTTCCTTATACGCATCTTTAATTTTTCCGTTATAATATTTGATAGGGGTGGGGAGGTCGCCCGTAATTACCTCGGACGTTTCGTGATACAGCGCCAGCATTACGGCGTATTCCACGTTGAGCTTGCCGCCGAAATAAGCGTTTTCGATAGCGCAAAGAGCGTGCGTAAACACCGCAACCTGTTGGCTGTGCTCCATAATATTTTCTTCTTGCGAGGAGCGCATCAGCGCCCAGCGTTTGATATAGCGCATGCGGGAAAGTAATGCAAAAAAGTTTTCCATAACGCCTCCTTATCGTCTTTTTTATATTGCCGCTTTATTATATCATAATTCTTTGAAAAAAACAATTGACTTTTAAAATAATTTGATATATAATTTAACCGTTCAATTAAATAATGTCGCTGGGGGTGCCGCAAGGCTGAGATTATACCCTTTGAATCTGTCACGGTAATACGTGAAAGAAAATGCAAAGATGAACGATTGCGCCCCACGTGTTTTTACGTGGGGCGTTTTAAAACCCCCAAGGCGCTAACGCTTTGGGGATTTTTTCGGTTAAACGTACCGCAAGCGACGAAGGAGTACTTTTATGAACTACACAACATTATTACTTGCAGAAGAAGTTTCCGAAAAAACGATTGACCTCGTTTCGCTGATTTCCATCTGCGCCGTAGCAGCTTTGCTACTCATTCTCTCTTGCGTATGCCTTTGGGGAAAGAATTTCAACACCAAAAAAATCGTATACGCTGCCCTTTCCGTTGCGCTGTCGTTTGCGCTTTCTTTTATTAAGATTGCGCCCGTAACCTACGGCGGCTCTATTACCCTTGCAAGTATGGTGCCTTTAATGATTTACGCCTACTGCTACGGCCCGATTAGCGGACTTGTAACCGGACTTGTATACGGGGTGCTGCAATTTGTACAAGACCCCTATATTTTAGTGCCGATTACCTTTGTTTTGGACTACTTACTTGCTTTTTGCGGCTTTTTCTTTATGGGGCTTATGGGAAAACTGATGCACCGCGAAAGCGGAAAGGAGCTTGCGCCCGTTTTAATCGGCTGCGGCTTAACCTACGCTTGGCGGTTTGTAATGCACCTATTTTCCGGCTTTGTGTACTTTGATATGGGCGCAATTTGGGTAAACCTGCCCACTACGAGTGCGCTGACCTATTCCTTCCTATACCAAGCCGTTTACCTAATCCCCGACTTTATTATTTCCTTTTTTGCACTATGGCTGCTGTGCAAAAAGCAAACGTTTAGCCGCCTGTCCGACCTAATTAAAAGCTAAATAAATTGCAAAAGCCCCAACCAACCGACGCAATTAAAAACTAAATAAATTGTAAAAGCCCGAACCAAAACTGGTTCGGGCTTTATTTTGCCGTTATTGCGGTTTTTAATTAAGAGGGGTCTTCTTCCTGTGCTTTTTGGGCGCGGAGAACGGCCTTATAAAAGCGATCTTCGGAAAAATCGCGCTTTTTATCGTATTCGCCGCCGAGCGCCTCGATTGCGTTGCGCAGCTCTTGGAAGGAAAGGTAATCTACGCTGGGGTTATCGATTGCCTTATATAAGGTAGGCAAAGCGCGGTCGTCGCCGTACTTAACGAGATATTGCACGTAAAGGGGAATATCGTCCTTATGCGCTTTAAAAGCGGAAAGTAAAATTTCAAAGGCGGCGTCGCTCTTTTCCCCTTCGACGATGATATCGAGGAGGTAGCCCTTTTGCTTTTCGTTTGCCTTTTTATAGCAAGCGATGGCATCCTTATTGACGGCAGCGGGATGAAGCGCCAGCATTTCCGTCATAATTTCCTTAATTTCATCCGAATAATCGGGAGAAAAGAGGGCGTTAAAATAGGTGCGGAGTGCCGCGGTAGAGCCGCGTTCTTCCAACAAATTGAGGGCGTAAGAAAGCAATTCTTCCTCCGTTTCGGGATTGACGAGGGCAAGAAGGGGGGCTTCCGTTTGCGCGTTTTCGGTAATGGCGTCGCAAAGATAATCGGGCACGCCTACCTCCTTTTCTACGTACGCGGTAAGCGTTTGTACGAGCTCTTCGCCCGAAAGGGTGGCAAAATACGCGCGGGGCGATGCGCCGTTTAATTCTTCCAAGGGAGCATCGCCAAACTTTTGGTAAAGCTCGGGCATTTTTGCCTCCCATTGATCTTCCGTGTACTT
>JAFOHH010000036.1 GCA_017421905.1 Clostridia bacterium | reverse complement strand
GCCGTCTTTTTCAAACAAGGTTAGCATATCTTGCGTAGAAAGGGTGTTTTTTACCCTTCCTTCTCCTTCTGCCCGATAATAACCGACGGCTCGTAAATAATCTGCGGCTTGGGTATAAACGGATAGAGGGGTTTGTGTGGAAAAATCGACGAGGGGAAGCTCCGCAGGCGGCGAAGGTAAAACGGAGGGCGACGCCGTGGGATTTACCGAGGGCTGCGCCGTGGGAGTTACCGAGGGCTGGGCAGACGGTGGCGTGCTACCCTTGGACTTTGCCGTGCAAGAGCACAAAATAAAACTAAAAATAAGAATTGTAACGAGAAAAATTCTTTTCATATGTATTTGGTTCTACACGAATAAAAAAGGGGGCCGCTTTTTATCGGTTTTCCTCTCTCGGCTTTTGCGGCGGACGAGGACCGGGCATTTGATAGTAGCAGCATTCTAGGTTTCCGTTAAAAAGTTTGCGCTTTTTTTCGGCTTTTTTGCCAAAACAGCGTTCAAAATCTAAAAAGGAAGTAATGGTATAAAAGCTCCACGTGGGGAGCGTTTGAGCTACCTTGCCGTAATCTCTCATAAGCGAAATTACCTCTGCTCCCTCGGCAAGGCGTTTGCCGTAGGGCGGATTGGTAACGACTACGCCGTATTTGGCGTGGCTGGAAAGAGCCCGCATATCGCGGCGTTGAAAATGGATTTTATCGGCTACGCCGGCAGCCTTTGCATGCGCGCGTGCGAGCAATATTTGACTATCTTCAATATCGTAGCCCTGAATATCGGGCGTGGCGGAATAATTGATGGCAGCGGCAGCACGCTCTTTTTCCTGCAATAAGGGTGAAGAAAACTCTTCGCCCCAAGCGGTAAAGTCAAATTCTCTATCCATACCGGCAGGGATATTACAAGCGATGCGAGCCGCCTCGATAGCAATCGTGCCGCTACCGCAAAAGGGATCTACAAGCGTTTTTTGAGGGTTCCACACCGAAAAATCGAGAAGGGCGGCGGCAAGCGTTTCCTTTAAGGGGGCTTCCCCCACCAAAGTACGATAGCCACGGCGGTGCAATCCGTCCCCACTCGTGTTTAGGCAAATCATACACTCGTTGCGGTAAAAGAAAAATTCCACGCCGTATCGCGCGCCCGTTTCGGGCAAGGTTAGCACGCGACGTTTTTCCATTAATCGCTTGCAAATTGCCTTTTTAATAATGCTTTGGCAAGCAGAATAAGCAAAAAGGTCGCTACGGGCGGTTTTGCCCGTTACAGGGATACTTGCCGAGACGGGGATAAAATCTTCAAACGGGATAGCGTACACGCCGCCAAAGAGTTCATCAAAAGAAGTGGCGGAAAAAGTGCCGAGCACTACGAACACCTTGTTTGCCGTGCGCAGGTACAAATTACAAGCTGCAACCGTTGCCGCAGTGCCTTGGAATACTATTTTTCCATTTTCCGCACGCACGCCCGTAATGCCGAGCCGCTCTAATTCTCTTTTCGTGGCCGCTTCTACACCGAAAGCGGAGGTAACGCATATCGTATAATTCATGTCATCTATTATACGATACTTTGCCGCGATTTGCAAGCATATAGCAAAAATTTGGAGAAATCTTACCCGTTTTCCCCTTTTGCGCAAGCGAATAAGCGCATTTTCAGCTTGTTTTTTATCCTTCCTTCCCCCGCTGAAAAATTTTTTTAATTTTTTTTAATT
>JAFOHH010000035.1 GCA_017421905.1 Clostridia bacterium | reverse complement strand
GCTCTTTTGGTAAGCAAGCGAACGACGAATGATTTCCATAAGCATTTCCTCCCTTTTGTTATTTCAGTTATATTATACCCTATTTTTTGCCGTTTTGCAAGTGGAGAAAAGCTTTTTTGGCGTTAAAAAGCGTTTTTTTGCCTTGATAATAGGAAGTTTTAGATGATTTTCCCCTTTTGCATCCGGGCGAAAGGATAGGCGGCAGATGCGCGGCGCGGAGAAACGATCGCACCCGATAAAAGCCCTTTTCATAAAAAAAGCCTTCCCTAAAAAGGGAAGGCCCGCTAAAAACGCGCGGCAGAGCGCAACGGTTTAGTTGCGCTCTGCATCGGTTATGCCGATTGCTCCGCATCGTACTTGGCTTGGTAGTATTCGATAAGCGAACGACTGCCGTAGCTACCGAGATATTTGGAATAAATTTCGTCCGTAGTAACCTTATGCAGCGCCTCTCTCGTCGTAAAAATGGACAGATAGTCGTGGCAAGCCGCCATTTTTTCGTACATCATAGAAGCGCGCGTTACGGTATCGTCGTTGGCGCGGTCGAACACGCCGTTTACCGCCTTTAAGTTGTATTCCACCGCCTCTTTTTCCATGGAATTGTTGTATTCCAAAACCCGTTCTGCACGGGCGGTTTCGGCAAGGAGCAATTCCTCCTTTTTGGCGGCGAGCGCCGCGCGGTAAACCGCCTCCGCCTCCGTAACGAGTGCGTCGTAAGCGGTGTTAATTTCCCTTTCCTTTTCCGAAAGGGTAGCCATTGCGGCGGAATATTCTGCCTCCGCCTCGGCACGCTTTTGCGCCGCCTCGGAATAAATTTGCGCCGAACGGGATAAATAAAAGGCGCTTTTTTGCATGTTGCGCGCAAACGCATCTAAAGAAAGGCGTAAGCTTGCATCGTTTTCAAACTGATTAGCCTCCTTTATTTTTTGCGCCTTTTGCGCCTCAAAGAGAGTGGGGGCGGCGGCAAGCTCGGCTAGCTTTTCGGTGCGTTCCTTTTGCAAAATGCCGATGCGCGCACCCTCCGCCTGCACTAAGTTTTCCGCTAAAGAAGAAAGCGCTTCTTCATCGCGCGCCGTGTAGGTTTTAGGTGTAAAAATAAAATCGGGATACACTGCCGAATAAAACACGCTGTACGCTTGCTCTATTTCTTCAAACTTTGCAATGAGGGCATCCCTCGTTAAAATAGTTGCTATTGCCATAATTAGCCTCCTATTCGCTGAAAATAATAACGGGCTTTACGAAGCGAGAGCCGGGCGCGCACGAAGAAATTTCTATCGTAAACCGCGCGCCGCCAAGTAGTAGCCTGCGCTCGTTATTCCCTACGCCGAGCGGCACGACTGCCGAACCGCTTTCCGAGGAAACCACCATTCTGCCGGGCGTTTCGGCAAACACGCTTGCGCCCTTTAACACCTTTCTGCCTGAAAGACGACCAAAGTCGGTAGGGCGAGAACGCCAAAATTTATACAGCGGAATACCGTCTACCACGGCACGGTTTACCGTTTTGCCTACCGAGTTGCCGTAAATAACGTAAAATTCGCCGTCGCCCTCCTTAAAAAAGGTAATGCCTCTGCCCGCGCCGAGGAAAACGGTTTTTTCTTCTACGTCGAACGCGCCTTCCTTTTTTTGCGTTTTGCCTTGAAAGAAAAAGCGATATTCGCCGCCGACCGCCGCTCCCCCTGCGGGAAGGGCTACCGTTTCCCCACCGGGGAGGGGGTATTCCTCTATTTTACCGCCGACGTAGCGCACCAGCGAACGGGCGGTTAAAAAATACAGTCCCTCGCAGTCTGCCGCCGCACTTTCGGGGAAAGCCGACTTTAAAAGGGGTACGACGGTTAAAGTGAAGTCCTCCGGAGAGCTGCCGGAAAGCACGTATACGGCGCGACGGGAAAGAAGCAGCACCTTACCTTGGGAGGTAAAGCAGCGGGAAACTTCCCCCATCGTACCCGCAACGATTTCCCCTTCCGCCTCCAGCTCGAGCGAGTAGGGCTTGGTCATAAACAAGCTACCCTCCGACAGGAAAAACCATCTGCCGCCGAGAAAGCAAATATCCTGCGCGGGGCGGGAGGAAAGCTCTAAAATTTCGCCTAAAGCGGTACAAATATAAACGCCCTTTTCCGAGGCAACGCCTATGCTCCTGCCGCGAAATTCTCCGATGGCAGAACGTGCCGTTCCGTAATTCGGGTGCACCGTTTTTTCTACGCTACCATCCAAAACGGAGCAGGCGTATACCCCCGTTTCCGTACAAAAAAGCATTTCGTGCTCTCCGTACGGAGAAGGTAAAACGGAAAGGGGCGTACCCTCGCAGGCGCAAATTTTTTCCACGCCGTAAAGGTCGCAAAGCGAACCCTTTTCCACCTGAAAATTATGGATATTTGCCGTTAAATTGCGCTCCCATTCGGAAATGCGCTCGCCAAATCCGCCCGAAAAGTTGCGGATACACAAATAGCGTTCACTCATCCGCGCCACCTCCGCTCGGGCAGGCGAAGCACGCCCGTTTTTGCGCCGTTATATAGCAGCTTTTCATATTTTGCGGCACACTCTGCCGCGCGAGCTTCCGCACCGTCTTTCGCTAAGCTTTCCGCCGCGATAAAATACACCGCCGCCGTGGGAGAAACGCCGCTGGCAAGGTCTGCCTCCTCCTCTAAGCCGCCCACTTTAGGAAAGCGAGCGTAGCGCAGGGTGATTTCCCCTACGGGGGTTTCCACCCCTTCGGCACGCATACGGAAGGAACGTTCGACTCCGCCGGAGGTAACGGATAAAATTTTCATAGGGCGGTTAGACAGCGTTTGGTAGGAAACGAACCCTTGCGAATGCACGGTTTCCTCCGCAATGGGTGCGGCTTTTTTGTGTGCAATATCGTTTAGCGCAAGGGATAGCGCAACCGTAAAAAATTCACTTTCCCTTTTAGCGCCCTCGGTATTTTCCAGCGCGCCGCCCGTAAAATACGCGGCAACGTCCTCCTTTCCCACAAGGCGTGCTGCCGAAGCAAGAATTTCTTTATTTTTCATATTCTCCTCCTAAATGGGGCGAAAAGCCCTGCGCGGCAATCGGGAAAAGAGCCTTTACGTAAACTCTATTTTAAAAAATTCCCCTTTCGCCGCTCAAGGCTCTCCCCTATCGTTTACCGTTTGCCGATTACGCCTCGGTAATGCCCGAAAGCATCGCTTGACCGATGGGCTTTAAGCAAAGGAGGTCGGCGTATTTTACGAGCGTTGCCGTGTATACGGGCTTGCCTGCAACTTGTTTTAAGATGCGGCCGTCCTCCCCTTCTAAAAACTGCCAATCGCAAAGCTGATGGAGCACGAAGTCCTCGGTATTTAAGAGGTACATCGTGCCTTCGGGACAGAAGCGGTCGGACACCACGGGAATACCGTTGTACATCATAGCTTTATGACCGGAAGAAAGCACCGCGTAGTCCACGGATACTCCCTTAGAAGAAAGCATGTTTTGGAAGGCGCGCTTTACGCCCGAAGAGCAAACGATAATGTTGACTCTGCTATCTGCCGTTTCTTCGAGGTAATCGATTGCCTTTTGTACTTCCTCTTCGGAAATGCTGCCCACGGAAGACTTCATATAAGGAACGAGCCATTTGTGGGTGGAGCGGTCTAAGCCGTAAAGCGTTCCGCTATCCTTAAAAATTGCGGCAAGGCCGGTAATTTCGTTGTTTTGCGAGCCTTGAACGGAAAGGATCATACCCGCAGTTATGCTAGAGGTAATAGTTTTGTTAAAGGTTACCGTTTTTGCGGTGCGGTCGATTGCGGTGATGCGAACGGCGTTAAAGCCGTTTACGATGCTTTCGCCGTTGCGAATATCTACGCACATGCCTTCCATAATATTTTTTACGGAATCTACGGTAGCAGCGCCGTCCTTTACCGCGGTAATTTTACACAGCGTACCGCTGCCGTCGCCAAAAAGCATTCTGCCAAAATTGAAGGAAGAAGCCTTTACGAGGCCTTCCATTTCGGCGTTTAACAAATTGACGAATGCACCTGCGTTGTTTTCGGAAGCGCGCACGGCTTTATCGGAAATTTCTACCGTGCCGTATAAGTTTTTTAAGGTAAGAACGAATTGCTCGTAATTGTTTGCGCCTGCGGTGGGAAGAGCGCCGTCTTCCGAACCTGCGCCAACGCCGCCGTTAACGCCGTAGCTGGCTACGCGACGAATTTCCTTACCCCATACGTCGGTAGAGGTTTTGCGGATTGCCGCAAGGAGAGGGTTTACACCCGTGTTGAGTTGATCGGTTACGACACCGAGATATAAGGTTTTGAGCGCGTTATCCGCGCTTTGCATGGTTACCATTGTTAGTCCCCCTAATTATAATTTTGTTTGATGAAAGAGCTGCACGGCAAGCTTGCCTGCGTCCTCTATACTTGCGGGGCGGCGCGGCGGTAAAACCGTTACCTCCCCCGCATCTGCGAGAATGGGCGCGTAACCGGAAGCCTTGGCTACGGCTTTTACGTAATCGCGCACGGCGGTTTCTTTAAGCTGCTCCGACTGGCGGAAAAAGCTTTCTCTTTCTCTGCCGCGCGCCTCCTCCAAAAGCCCAACGTACGCCTCGATAACTTCCCGTTCGCTAACCCTAGCTTTGCCGCCGAGTTTTTCCTCCAGCGGCAAAAGAAATTCGCCGCCGCCCTCGCGTTTTGCAAGGAACGCTGCTACGGCTTTGGATTTCTCTTCTCCTTCTTCCTCTGCTTTCTTTAAGGGGGACTCCTCCTTGTCCTTTTTAGAAAGCTCCCCTACGAGCGACTTGACCTGTTGGCATTTTTTGGTAAATTCTGCCTGCAAGGACTCGTATGCTTGCTGTAGAGAGCGAACGTCGCGAAATTTTCCGGCGGTCATCTCTGCGCCGTTTTCCTTTTCCGCCTCCGCGGCCTGCGCGGATACCACCTTTCCGTTTTTTTCGTTATTCTCCATAGTTTCCTCCCGCATTGAATGCTTTATGTTGTTTAACGTGCGCGATAATACGCGCTTTTTCTTCTTCGCCCGGCTGTTCGCTGAGCAAATATCTGGTATGCTCTACGACGTGAAGATCGTGATCGTCATACTCCTCTGCCGCAACCTCTTTGGTGCGTAAAAGGAGGTTTTCTTCCGAGGCGCGCGCTACGTGCAATTCGGAAAGATCTCCACCGTCTGCAAGCGTTCCGTACCCCATGGTACGGAGCAGTTTTTTGCGCGTTGCCGCGCTTAGCTTTCCCTTTTCGTCCGTCAGTAGGTTAGCAGAAAGCAGTTCTAAAATCATACTTCTGACCTGCGCAGGCGAAGAGGAAAGCTCCGTTTCGGCGTCGATTGCCACGTCGTCGCTGGTCAAATCGCTCTCCGAAAAATAGTACATTTGCACGCGCTTGCCCGTACCGCCGCAGCGCATAATGCGCTGCTTGCCGGCAAAGGAGCGGAGCAGGCGTAAAATTTGCTTGCCCACCGCCACGATAGCGCGTTTTTCGGCATCTGCCGTCATGGAAATACGGTTTTCCTCTTGCTCGATTAAAAGCTGCAACGCCGTACCGCTGGTTACCCTAAGGGGCGTTTGCGAGTTGCGGCTAATTTCCGAAACGCCGCTAATTTGCATAAACTCCGCGGCGAGGCGTTCTTCCT
>JAFOHH010000034.1 GCA_017421905.1 Clostridia bacterium | reverse complement strand
TACGTGTACCACCGAAACTCGTTTTGCATTTCTATTGGCGCCAACACTTGAAAGAAGCGCCGAAACACATGTTCCAATATTCTGTCCCATAATAATTGGTATCGCCATTCCAAAAGAAATGCTTCCTGTAACGGACAGAGCCTGCAGGATACCAACAGATGCCGATGAGCTCTGAATAACAGCTGTAAAAACTGCACCGACAAGCACTCCGAGGATGGGATTGCTAAAAGCGGTTAAAATGCTCGAAAACTCAGGAGAATCCGCCAGCGGACCTACTGCATTTTTCATAAGGTCCATTCCGTACATCAATATCGCAAATCCAACAAAAATTGTACCGATATTTTTTCTGCTCGCCTTTTTAGATGCCATTATCATAATTATACCGATAAGCGCAATAACCGGCGAAAAGCTCTCGGGCTTTAAAAGACTAACAAAAACATTGTCGCTTTCAATTCCGATGGTCGTCAAAATCCAAGCGGTCATTGTAGTACCGATGTTCGAGCCCATTATGACGCCAACGGTCTGCGATATAGTCATTATGCCCGAGTTTACAAGTCCGACGAGCATAACAGTAACCGCTGACGACGACTGAATTACTGCCGTCGTTCCCATTCCAAGAAAAAGGGCCTTGAATCTGTTTGAAGTAGCCTTTTTAAGAACAACCTCTAATTTTCCTCCGGAAAGACTCTCAAGCCCAGTAGATAACGCATTCATTCCGTAAAGGAAAAATGCAAGTCCTCCACATAATGTAATGATATTAAAAATATCCATTTACTTCCTCCCAAGGTGTGTAGTGACGTGATTGTTGTATATAAATTCAGCGTTTTTGACGCAGAATAATTTTTCCTTATACATTATAACAAATCATTATATATTATTTCAAGTACTTTTTTAAACTTTTTTCTTTTTATGAAATATAGCTATAATTTATTATCATTATCCCACTTTTTATATAAAAATATAAAAGCAGACCTCAAAAGAGGCCTGCTTTTTCATTATTTATTCGCATCGTAAGCAAAACAAGGCATAAATTTTAGCTTGAAAAGGTTATTTTTGTGCATTGTGTCGATTTTAGTCTTAATTTCTGCGGGAGGCTCTATTCCCTCTCTTATATACTTATCAAGCGCAGCGTAGGTAAAGCCAAGATTATCCTCGTCGGTTTTGCCGCAAAGTCCGTCAATTGGAGGCTTTTCGATAAATTTCTCAGGAAGTCCCAAAACTCTGCCAATCTGCTTTACTTCAGTAACAGTAAAGCACGAAAGCGGGCTAAAATCGCCGACACTATCGCCGTATCGAGTAGAATATCCAACCCAGTCCTCAGAAAGATTGCAGGTGTTTGCAACTCTGCCGTTGTTAGACTGCGCAACCGCATAAACAACGGACATTCTAATTCTCGGCGGGAGATTGAATTTGGTCTGATTAGTTATCTCAAAAGCGTTTCCAATCGCATTATAAATAGCATCCTCTGCCTCTTTAATATTCACAGTAAAACGCTTTATATCAAGGAAATCGCAAAGTTCCTCTGAGTAATTTATATCAAATTGCTCGCCCTTTGGCATTAAAACGCCAATTACTCTATCCTTTCCAAGCGCCTTAACGCAAAGTATTTTAACGTATTTATCTACAAAATGTTTGCGGCAACGCCTGCGCAAATTTCATTTATGGTGTCTGCCTCGGCAGTTGTTGCTACGGTAACGACGATATTTATCGGCGCGCTTTCCGATAAGCTCGGCAAGCGGAAGTTGTTTATTTCCGCAGGATATATTTTATGGGGAATTTCCATTCTCGCATTTGCCCTTGTGCGCAAGGACGTAATCGGTAGCTTGTTTACCGCAACGGCATCCGTCAGCGCAATTTGCATCACGATAACCATCGTTCTCGATTGCCTTATGACCTTTTTCGGCTCTACCGCAAACGATGCCGCCTTTAACGCTTGGCTTACCGACGTAACCGAGCCCAAAACGCGCGGCGCGGCAGAAGGCGTTAATTCTATGATGCCCCTTATGGCAATTCTCGTGGTGTTTGGTGGTTTTATGTCCTTCGACCTCGCCAAATCCTCCGCCTGGACGGTAATTTTTTGCGTGATAGGGGCAGTTGTGCTGCTTGCGGGCGTATCCAGCATCTTCCTCGTGCAAGAGCCGCACCAAGAAAAACAAGGTAACGAACGTTATTTTTACAACGTGTTGCACGGTTTCCGCCCTTCTACCATAAAAAACAATCCCGTTTTATATGGTACGGTTGCCGCTTTTGCGCTGTTTGGCATTTCCATTCAGGTTTTTATGCCTTACCTCATCATTTATTACGAAGTTTCGCTTTCCATGGCAAACTACGTTCTTATTATGGCACCGGCAATCCTTATCGCAGGGGGTATTACCGCCCTTTACGGCAGGTATTACGATAAAGTCGGCTTTCTCCCTTCCATCCTTCCTGCGCTTTGCTCCCTTGCCGTAGGCTACGTGCTGCTCGGCGCGTTTACGCACGTTGCGCTTGTATTTATCGGCTCTCTTTGCATGATGACGGGTTACCTT
The DNA here is from genome assembly GCA_017421905.1 of Clostridia bacterium. Lineage (GTDB taxonomy): Bacteria > Bacillota > Clostridia > Christensenellales > Borkfalkiaceae > SIG402. The sequence goes on along the minus strand of JAFOHH010000034.1, from coordinate 2,915 downwards.
ACGGGTATGGCGGTGTTCGGCGCAATGATTCGCGATTATACCCCGCAGGGGAAAGCAGGTGCTTTTCAAGGGTTAAGAATCGTAGGCCAAGTGCTTATTCCCGGCATTGTCGGCCCTGTTATCGGCGCGGCGGTGCTTGCTAACGCCAAAACGATTGTCGGAAACGATGGTACGGAATCCTTTATTCCCAGCCAGGCCATTTTCTGGGCAGCTCTTGCCGTGCTCGCCGTAGTTGCGGTAGTCGTGCTTTGCCTTATTCCTATTTTAAGAAAGGAAACTCCCGCCCAATCCGCCCAAGCGGAGCCGCAAGAAAAAGAAATTTAACTAAGCTTATAAAGGAAAGAAGCTGAACCTTCCCACCATATCTATAAAAGCAGTTGTTACAAAAAAATATCTTTCTTGGAGAAAAAAATTATGTTCTCGCTCGATAAAACCTACGATAGCTTTATGCAGAATTTAGCGGAATTTCCCATTTCCTTCCGCTACGGTAAAATTGCCTATCGCGGCCTTTCGCCCACCTATTTTACTGAAATTTCTCGCAAGACGGAACGCTTTTCTAAAAAAGAGGTAACGGAAATAACCCTTACTTTTCAGGGGTTAGAGGTGCAAGTAAAAGGCACGCGTTATTTTGCGCATAATGCGTATGAATACACGCTCTCTTTTACCAACAACGGCAAAGAAAATAGCGACGTCTTCTCCGAGGTGCAGGGTATGGATGCCCTATTTGTCGGCAAAAATGCGCACCTAAAAGGCATTATGGGCGATTTTGTCCATCAATTTGCCCCCTACGATAAAGACCTTGCCAAAGAGCCCGTTCATTTTGCAAACGATAGCGGTCGTCCTACCCACGTAACCTTTCCCTATTTTAATTTGCAAACGGAAAGGGGCGGGGCAATGCTTGCGCTTGGCTGGGCAGGAACGTGGCAGGCCGATTTCGTTTACGACCAAACTGCCGAGGCAACGCATTTTACGGGGCAGGGCACGTTAAATCTTGCTACTTACTTAAAGCCGGGCGAGCGTTTGTCTTTCCCCGTTATGGGCGTACTGCTGTATAGCGAAAAGGATGTGGATAATACGGCAAACCTTTGGAGAAGATGGCTCGTAGATTGTATTTATCCGAGAAACGCCGCAAACGACGCGCGTTGCGCCCAACCCTTTTCCACGGTTTATCACGCTTTCGATAACGATAACGAGGCACGTTTTCGCACGGACGGCAGCACGGCAGAAAATTATTTAAACTGGGAAAAGAGTGTGTTTGCTGCTTACGAAAAGGGCTTAGTTTACGACGTGCAATGGTTTGATGCAGGTTGGTATATCGCTCCGGACGGCACCTCGCCCGAAACAGACTGGTGGGGAACGGTTGGAACTTGGGAGCTAGATCCCGTAAAATGGCCGCAGGGCACGTTCGAGCGCCGCGTTGCCATCGCACACGAAAAAGGACAAAAAATGATGGTTTGGTTTGAGCCCGACCGCGTTACCCATCCCGAGGAGCTTGCAAAAAATTACGGCTACAACCCCGCTTGGGCACTTTCCGAAAATGGAAAAAACAACGCCTATATCAACAATTTGGGCAATAAAGATTGCTTAGAATGGACGAAAAAGCGCATCCTTGCCTTTTTTGAAAAATACGATATCGATCTCTACCGCGAAGATTTCAATATCGATCCCGCAGGCTTTTGGTCTATCGGGGACGGCGCAGAAGGGAAAAACCGCAAAGGGATTACCGAAAACCTATACGTGCAAGGGCATTTTGCTTTGTGGGATGCCATTTTAGAATGGGCAGTAGCACACGGCAAGCCTACCTTTATCGATAGCTGCGCTTCGGGCGGCGGCAGAAACGATTTCGATACCATTCACCGCAGCATTCCTGTAAACCGCAGCGATGCCGACCGCTTTACCTCTGCTCTCCGCCTATCGCTTACGCCCCGCCTTGCTGCTTGGCTTCCTTGTAACGGTGCAGTTGCCAAAGATGCCGAGCAGTTAACCGACAACTCTTGCGATTTATACGCTCTCCGCGCCTCTTACCTTTGCGTTTATCAGCCTGTAGCTAATTTCTATCTCGATAACGCGGTTATCGATTGGGATTGCTACCGCCAAGGCTGGGCAGAATGGAAACAAATCAACCCCTACCTATTAAAGGATTTCTACCCCCTAACCCCCGACCACGTTCCTACGGAAAACTCCGTTTGGACGGCATATCTTTACTTCGATGAGGAGAAAAACGAGGGCGCATTACAAGCCTTCCGCCCCTCAAATTGTCAACAAAGCTCGTATACGGTACGACTTAAAGGGGTAAAAGCGAACTGCAATTACACCGTTGTAGACGTAGACGGAAAGCAAACGATCGCCTCCGTTTCGGGGAAAGAGCTGCAAAACGGCTTAACCCTTTTGGCGGAGAGCCCCCGCACGGCAATTATTTTATATATCAAGCCGCTTGCTTAAAATAACCGATTCATTTCTCTAAAAGCCCGTCTTTTTATAAAAAAGACGGGCTTATTTTTCTGCACCTCTTGACAATTCGCGGCAAGGGTGTTACAATTCAAAGTAGAAAATTGTCGGTTTTTACCCAGCATGTGAAACGCTATATTTACGTAAAATAGGAGAACGCTTATGACGTTTTTAGAATTTTTTAAGGAAAACACCTTGCTTTTAGACGGCGGCTTCGGTACGCTATTGCAGTCCTACGGACTATCGGCAGGCGAACAGCCCGAGCGTTGGAATTTGACCCACCCGGAGCTCGTAGTAAAGGCCCATAAAGCTTATTACGACGCAGGCAGTAACGTCGTTTCCACCAACACTTTCGGAGCAAACCTGTTAAAATTTTCGCGCGAAGAATTGCAGCAAATCATTCCCGCAGCGGTGCAAAACGCCCGCGCGGCAAGGGATGCCAGCACTTCGCCCCAACCCAAATTCAT
>JAFOHH010000001.1 GCA_017421905.1 Clostridia bacterium | reverse complement strand
GTTTTACAAAAGCTCGTGAAAGAAAACCCCAACGAGCCCGAATTTCACCAAGCGGCAAAGGAAATTTTACAAACCCTCGCCCCCGCTATCGAAAAGCACCCCGAATATGAAAAAGCCGCCCTTTTAGAGCGGTTTATCGAGCCCGAACGGGTTATTTTATTCCGCGTTCCTTGGGTAGACGATGCAGGCAACGTGCAAGTCAACAAGGGCTACCGCGTACAGTTTAACAGCGCCATCGGTCCTTACAAGGGCGGTATCCGTTTCCATCCTACGGTAAACCTTTCCGTTATGAAGTTTTTAGGCTTCGAACAAATCTTAAAAAACAGCTTAACCGGTCTTCCCATCGGCGGCGGCAAGGGCGGCTCGGACTTCGACCCCAAAGGCAAGTCGGATAACGAAATTATGCACTTTTGCCAAAGCTTTATGACGGAGCTTTATCGCCACATCGGTGTGGATACCGACGTTCCCGCAGGGGATATCGGCGTAGGCGCAAGAGAAATCGGCTATATGTTCGGTCAATATAAGCGTCTGCGTAACGAGCACGTCGGCGTGCTTACGGGCAGAGGGCTTTCCTACGGCGGAAGCCTTGCCAGAAAACAAGCTACAGGCTATGGCCTCGTTTACATCACGGCAGAAGCCCTCCGCGTGCGCGGCGATAGCTATCAAGGCAAAACCGTAGTCGTTTCGGGCGCGGGCAACGTAGCCATTTACGCTGCGGAAAAGGTGCAAACCCTCGGCGGCAAGGTGGTTGCTATGTGCGATAGCAACGGATATATCTACGATAAAAACGGCGTAAACCTCACCGTAATCAAGCAGATTAAGGAGGTAGAACGCGCCCGCATTAAAGAATACGCCGCACGCGTTCCCGGCAGCGAGTATCACGAGGGCTGCAAGGGCATTTGGACGGTCGCTTGCGATATCGCCCTGCCTTGCGCTACGCAAAACGAATTGGACGAAGCATCCGCCGCTATCCTTGTTAAAAACGGCGTAAAAATGGTAGGGGAGGGCGCAAATATGCCCACCACGCTCGAGGCAACCGCCCTTTTCCAAAAAGCAGGCGTCATTTTCCTTCCCGGCAAGGCGGCAAATGCAGGCGGCGTAGCAACCAGCGCGCTCGAAATGGCGCAATCCAGCGGCAGACTCTACTGGTCGTTTGAAGAGGTCGACGCTAAACTCAAAGGCATTATGGAAAATATTTACCGCAATATTGATAATGCGGCAAAGGAATACGGCGAGGAAGGAAACTACGTGCTCGGCGCAAACATCGCAGGCTTTGCAAAGGTTGCAGAGGCAATGATGGCACAAGGCGTTGTATAATCGCCATCCTTTTAACCACAATATATATAAGACAAAAATTCAAAAGTGAAAATTTGTTCGCAAAAAAGCCCCGTTTTTGGGGCTTTTTTTATTTTTTATAATCTCAAAGGGGGAAATTTCGGAAAAAAGCGAAAAAATTTGTAAATTTTTGTAAGAAAATTTGAAAACCGATTGCAAAAACCTTAAAACTGTGTTAAAATGAATACGTTAATTTATACAAGGAGGATCTCTTTTCTATGGAAAACGAGAAAAAAGGATTCCTTGCCGGCGTAGATAAATTCTTCGGCGTATCGGCAAGAGGATCGAAAATCAAAACGGAAATCGTCGCCGGTATCGTTACGTTCCTTGCAATGTGCTATATCCTGACGGTTAACCCCAACCAGTTCTTCTATGCAGGAACGGCTAACCCCGCTTGGACTTCGGTGTTCATCGCAACGGCGTTCGGTGCAATCGTTGGTACGCTTTTAATGGCGTTCCTCGCTAAGCTGCCCTTGGCGCAAGCTTCCGGTATGGGCCTCAACTCTATGGTTGGCTCTATCATCGGTGGTGGCCTTGGCTTCTATGCATACGGCTTTAGCTTTAGCCTTGCAAACGCAATGTTCATGGTGCTCGTTTCGGGTATCCTGTTCCTCTTGCTCTCCGTTATCTCTATTAAGGGATCTTCGCTCCGTTTAACCATCTTCAAGGGTATTCCCGCGGCTATTCGTACGGCAATCCCCGTTGGTATCGGTCTTTTCATCGCTTACATCGGCTTCCAAAACGCCGGCATCATCCTTACTAACCAATATACCCAAGTTGGCTTCGTAGATTTCACCAACTGGGGCGAACAAATGATTCAATGGTCCGGTACGGTTGGCTTTGCTGCTAAAACGGCATCCGTTGCTCTTATCGGCGTAATTTTAATTGCTGTTCTCGATAAGCTCAACGTAAAAGGTTCTTTAATTATCGGTATCCTCGGTGCTACCGTCGTTGGTATTCCCTTCGGCGTTACCAACCTCGAAATTTTAAAGGGCAACGCTAACGGCATCACCTGGAAATTCTGGGAAAACTTCGCTGACTACTTCACCGGCGAAAACAGCACCTTCCTTATCGCGTTTAAGGATGGCTGGAACTTCCCAGAAGGTTCTATCTTCACCGTTATCATGATCACCATTTCCTTCTGCATGATCGATATGTTCGATACCATGGGTACCTGCCTTGGCTGCTGCTCCGCTGCTGGCCTTCTCGATGAAAACGGCACGCCCATCAACTACGACCAAATCATGTACTCCGATTCTATCGCAACTTGCACGGGTGCGCTTCTCGGTACTTCCACCGTTACCACCTTCGTAGAATCGGGCGCAGGCGTTGCTGCAGGCGGTAAAACCGGTCTTACGGCTCTTACCACGGCAGTTATGTTCTTCCTCGCAATCTTCTTGCTCCCCGTATTTGCAACCATCCCCAGTGCAGCTTCTGCATCGGCTCTCATTTACGTAGGCGCACTCATGATGAAGGGCGTTAAGAACCTCGATTTCAGCGATGCACGTGCAGTTATCCCTGCATTCCTCGCAATCGTTGTTATGCCTCTCGGCTACTCCATCACCAAAGGTATCGGTATTGCAATCCTTTCTTACGTAATCATTGCAGTTCTTTCCTACGTTGGCGAATGGATTAAATACGCTTGCACGAAGAGCGAAGAAAAAACCAAACCTGTTTGGGATATCTCCGTTGTTACGATTATCATTTTCGTACTCTTCGCAGTATACTTCTTCGTACCCACCGTTCTGTAATAAGAACGCAGTTTTGCGCCCCGCATTTTGCGGGGCGCATTTTTTATGTTAAAACTATTTTGCTCATAAACTTTCAATAAAGCGCAACGTTTTGCGGGGCGCATTTTTTATGCCCAAAGGAAGGGAAAAATGCTTATCGCAGGGGAAAAATTCCCAAC
>JAFOHH010000003.1 GCA_017421905.1 Clostridia bacterium | reverse complement strand
GTGGCCAAAATGCCCACCCCCGAAAGTCCTGCGAAAACAACACCCAAAATGGTGGCAAGGCGCAAAAACTTTTTCGTATAAGATGTAACGCCCAGCATACCCATATCGTAAAGGGTTTTAAAGTTGTTTTTCGTCTTTCCGGCACGGCGTTTGGGCTGAGTGTATTCCAGCGCAATTTTCTTACCGGCAAATTCGGCTACCAGCCCGCGCATATAAGGATACGGATCTTCAATTTTAGCCAAAAGCTGCACGAAAGATTTGTCGTAAAGACCAAATCCTGTAAACTGGGAAATTTGCTCTACGTCGCTTGCCTTCTTCATTTCTTTATAGTACATAGAACGCAAGGTATACATCAGCTTGCTTTCTTTGCTGCGCGTTTTTTTGCCGTATACAACCAGGTTTCCTTCTTCCCAAAGCTCTACAAGGCGGGGCAAAAGCTCGGGCGGATCTTGAAAGTCGCAGCACATTAAAATGGTGCAATCACCGTCTAAGCTTTGTTGCATGCCGTGGAAGGGGGAGCGGATATGCCCAAAATTCCGCACGTTAAAAATAGCGCGGATATGCTTATCCTTGGCGCAGAGCCCTTCGAGAAGGGGGCGCGTATTATCTTCCGAACAGTTATCAATAAAGGTTATATGATAATCATATGCAGAAAGCTGCTCGCGGAAAATTTTTGTAAGAGCCTCCGAAAGGGGCACGACGTTTTCTTCTTCATTATAACAAGCAATCAGTACGTTAATGGTTTTCATGGTTATCCTCAAACATCAATTCGTTATATAAATCGCGGTCAATAAAGGGGAACATATCCTCAAGCGTTGGGCTTACCATACTGCCGTCGGGCAGCTTGCGAGAAGAAAGTTTCGGGGTAAAAGGAAAGTTGTTAATCATAACTTCTAAAACGGCGTAACCATTTGCGGAGATAAAACGTGCAATTGCATCGTCCATTTCCGTCATGTTTTCTATGCGAATAAACGGAAAGCCGTACGCCGCGGCAATTTTAGATAGGTCGGGGAAGGACAAATCGTTACTTTCCGGTCCAACTCCCACCAAGGGCTTGCCAAAGAAGTTGTTTTGCGTTTGTCGAATAGAATGATAGCCTTCGTTATTTAACACAATAAGTTTTACGGGGAGCTTGTTTTGGATAATCGTTTGCAGTTCCTGAATGTTCATTTGCAAACTGCCGTCGCCTTCTATGCAGTAGGTTTCTTGGCAGTTATGCGCAATGCACGCACCAATTGCCGCAGGAAGTCCGTATCCCATTGCCGCACAGCCGCTGTTGGTAAAATAGCGTTGTCCGCGTTTAATGTTTGCGGCTTGAAAGGTAACCACGCAAGCCGAGCCGTTAGAACAAACTACGGGCGTATTTTCGGGCAAAGCCTTGGTAAAACGGTCAATAAAGCAGTAGGCGTTTACCTTTTCTTGTTCGTAGTATTCGGGCTGAGTGGCAGGGAACAGGGCTTTTAGTTTGGCAATATAATCCGTCCAAACGGGGCGCTCCGTTTTTTCTGCCTGCGCAAGCAATCCGTCTATAAAATCGTTTAAATCGCTGTGCACCTTGCAGTCGATGGAAATGGTAGGCTTTTCCAGTTCGGCTTTATCAACGTCGCACATAATTTTATAAGCGTTTTTGGCAAAATTTTCGTAGTTATAACTAATTAAGCGGATATTTAATCGGCATCCAATCACAATTAGCAAATCTGCGTTTTGCAGGGCGAAGTTTCCCACGCGGTTGCCTACCGTTCCGGGGCGACCTGCATAAGAGGGATGATCGTCGGAAATTACGTCGTTTGCGCTCCATGCGGTTACGCAGGGGATTCCCGTAACGTCCAATAATTTTCTAAATTTTTCCAAACCACCTGCATAGCGCACGGCGCTTCCGGCAAAAAATAAGGGGCGCTTGCTTTTTTTAATTTTTTCCCATACAAAGGAAATCGTTTCGGGGGAAATAGCAGGCGTAATGCTTTCGGCGCAGGTATATCCCTTCAAATCATCCGTTTCTATAATTGCGCTTTGTACGTTGATGGGTACGTCTAGCCAAACAGGTCCTTTTCTACCGCTTAGCGCTAAAAAGTAAGCCTTTTCCAAATGATATAAAATATCGGTTGGCTCAGTTACCATTTCGGCGTATTTGGTCATATTTTTTACCGAAGCGGTAATATCAAATTCTTGGTCGCCCAGCTGGCGCAAGGGCAAATCGGTACTACGCACAGTGGTTACGTATTTTACCTGGCCGCTAATAACGAACATGGGGATGGAGTCGAGATACGCACCCATAACGCCCGTAATGGCGTTCGTTCCGCCGGGGCCCGTGGTAACGCAAAGGGCGGCCATTTTGTTGTGCATACGGTAATAAGCCTCCGCAGCAATGGCAGATGCTTGCTCGTGATGGTTGTAAGTAACGTGAAGTCCTTGTTTTTTGCCAAGTCCGTCGTTTAAGTGCATTGCACCGCCGCCGGTAACGGAAAAAACGTCCGTAATGCCTTTTTTTACAAGAAAGTCGGCAATAAAATCAGCAACGCGTATTTTCATTTGCTATTTCTCCAAATTATTTTCCAAAGTAAGAACGAATTAGTTTTGCGGTATAATCAATCATTTCCTTTTTCATACCGGGATATACGCCTACCCAAAGCGTGCAAGCCATAATGCGGTCGGTGTTTGTTAAGTCGCCTACTACGCGGTAAGCGGTTTCGTCTCC
>JAFOHH010000033.1 GCA_017421905.1 Clostridia bacterium | reverse complement strand
CTGGCGAGAAATACACCAGTCTTTGATGTTTTCCATCCAGTTATAGTAAATTTTGGTAAAGCGGTCGGGTACGAATTTAATGCTCTTTTTGCGAACGGCAGAAATTGCGGGCTTTGCAAGGGGTTCCATTTTTACGAACCATTGCTTGCTGACGATGGGTTCTACCGTGCTGTGGCAACGATAGCAATGGCCGACGTTGTGGGCGTGCGGCTCGATTTTTTCGATTGCGCCTGCCGCCTTTAAGTCTTCTACCAGTTGCTTGCGACATTCGTAACGGTCCATACCGCAGTATTTGCCGGCAAGCTCGTTCATAGAACCGTCGTCGTTCATAACGCGGACGATTTCTAAATTATGGCGAAGGCCAACCTCGAAGTCGTTGGGGTCGTGCGCGGGGGTAATTTTAACGGCACCCGTACCAAATTCTTTATCTACGTAAGAATCGGCAACGACGGGAATTGCTTTGCCGATTAAAGGCAAAATAACGTTTTTGCCGATGATGTCTTTATAACGTTCGTCCTTGGGGTTTACGGCAACTGCGGTATCGCCAAAATACGTTTCGGGACGGGTGGTTGCTACGACGAGGTAGCCGCTGCCGTCTTCGTACGCGTAGCGAAGATGCCAAAAATAGGAGGGATCTTCGGAATATTCTACTTCGGCATCGGAAAGGGCGGTTTTGCAATCGGGACACCAGTTGATAATGCGGCTACCCTGATAGATAAGACCTTTTTCGTAAAGGTTTACGAAAACCTCCTTTACCGCTTGGTTGCAGCCCTCGTCCATTGTAAAGGCAAGGCGCGACCAGTCGCAAGAAGAACCGAGGCGTTTAATTTGCTCTACGATTCTGCCGCCGTATTTTTCCTTCCACTTCCAAGCGCGCGCCATAAAGCCGTCTCTGCCGACGTCTTCTTTCGTAAGACCTTCTTCTTCCTTCATTTGCTGAACGATTTTTACTTCGGTTGCGATGGAAGCGTGGTCGGTACCGGGCAGCCACAGGCAAGAATAGCCCTGCATACGCTTAAAGCGAATAATGGCGTCTTGCACGGTTTGGTTTAAAGCGTGCCCCATGTGTAATTGTCCCGTAATGTTGGGTGGGGGCATAACGATGGTATAGGGTATTTTTTCGGAATCGACCTCCGCCTTAAAATATCCCTTTTTTTGCCATTCGTCGTAAATGCGTTGCTCGAATTCGCCGGGCGTATAAGTTTTTGCCATATCCATAACCTTTGGCTCTCCTACTGTTGAATTTATTAGATATCTTTTGTATGTTTTACAGTCGTTATATGATTATAACAAAACGACGGAGAATTGTCAAACAAAGAAATGCAAACATAAGATATATTATTCTTAAAATTTTTATAGGAAGTGATTGCCATGAAACGATTTTTATTGATTTGTTTAACGCTGTGTATGCTTGCTCTCCCCCTTTCCGCCTGCAAGGGCGAAAAAAGCGGCTTGAAAAAGATACGGGTAAACGAAGTTACGCACTCCGTATTTTACGCTCCCCTGTATTTTGCAATTAACGCAGGATATTTTACGGCGGAGGGATTAGAGGTTGAACTGACAAACGGAGGCGGCGCGGATAAGACGATGACCGCCGTGCTTTCGGGCGATGCAGACGTTGGCTTTTGCGG
>JAFOHH010000032.1 GCA_017421905.1 Clostridia bacterium | reverse complement strand
GGTTACGCCCGTGCTATGACGGAGTTCGACGGCTATTTGGGAGAATTCCTCTCTAACATGCAAGAAGAAGACATGCTAATTATCACCGCCGACCACGGTTGCGACCCCATAACCCCTTCTACCGATCACTCGCGCGAGTACGTGCCTATGCTAGTATGCGGCGCACCTGTAAAAGCAGGGGTAAACTTGGGTACGCGCCCCACCTTTGCCGATATTTCCGCAACCGTTTTAGACTATTTCGGCGTTGCGAAAAATGGTACGGCAGGGCAAAGCTTTCTTTCACAAATTAAGAGATAAGAGGGACCGTATATGAGAATGTACGACGTAATTCGTAAAAAACGAGACGGCGGCACGCTGAATAAAGAAGAAATTTACGCCTTTATCCGCGGCTACGTAGCAGGGGAAATTCCCGACTATCAAGCCTCCGCCCTCCTTATGGCAATTTATTTTCGGGGAATGACGGACGAAGAAACGGCTAACCTCACCTTTGCCATGCGCGATTCGGGCGATAAGCTAGACCTATCGCACCTTGGCGGCGTGCGCGTCGATAAGCATTCTACGGGCGGCGTGGGAGATAAAACCAGTTTAATTGCCATGCCCGTCGTTGCAAGCTGCGGCGTTACCGTTGCCAAAATGAGCGGCCGCGGCCTTGGACATACGGGCGGAACGGTAGATAAATTAGAGGCCTTCCCCGGCTTTCGTACCGACCTTTCTTCTGCGGAGTTCGAGAGCGCGGTAAAGGAGGCAGGTATTGCCATCGTCGGACAAAGCGGCACGCTTGCCCCTGCCGACAAATTGCTCTACGCCCTGCGCGACGTAACCGCCACGGTAGATAGCATTCCGCTAATTGCCTCCAGCATTATGAGCAAAAAGCTTGCGGCGGACGACCATTGCATCGTGCTCGACGTAAAAACGGGTAGCGGTGCGTTTATGAAAACGGTAGAAGAAAGCACCCTTCTTGCCAAAACGATGGTAGAAATCGGCAAACGTGCAGGCAAAAAAATGCGGGCACTCATTACCGATATGGATATCCCCCTCGGCAATGCCGTGGGCAACGCTTTAGAGGTACAAGAGGCAATTTCCGTGCTCAGCAGCAACGGCCCTGCCGATTTAACCGAGGTAAGCCTTTCCCTTGCCGCACATATGCTTTGCCTGGCAGGAAAGGGAACGCTTTCCGCCTGTGAAGAAATGGCTAAAAACGCCATCGCAAGCGGCGCGGCCCTTAAAACGCTTGCCCAAATGGTAAAAATGCAAGGCGGCGACGAACGCCTCGTATCGCAACCGCAACTCTTTGCCAAAGCGCAATGCAGCTACGCCGTTTGTGCAAGAGAAAGCGGATATATCACCGCCGTAAATGCCGAAAGTTACGGCACGGCAAGCCTTCTCCTAGGCGCGGGCAGAAATAAAAAAGAGGACGCAATAGACCTTTCTGCAGGCATTATGCTATGCAAAAAAACGGGCGACTCCGTAAAAAAGGGCGAGGTAATTGCCCGCCTTTACGCCGCCCGAGAGGAATTGTTTCCCGCTGCGGAAAGCGTTTTGCTTGCCGCTACGAAAATAGGCGGCGAGCCGCCTAAAAAGCGTCCGCTTATCCTTGCCGTGGTGGAGTAACCCCCCAAAAAGCCTTTTAGGGGTATGTAAACGCAAACGTATAACTTTTTTCCATATTTTAAGCAAAAATTTTATGCGCCGTTTGGTAAAAAAGTGATATAATAAAATCAATCTTATAAAAAAAGGAGATATCTTTATGAATTGGGAATATTTTATGGTTCAACCCGACGAAAAACCCCTAGACCGCTTGGTAGAAAACGGCGGCTTTTGCAGTATTTTTCGCACGATCGGCTGCGTGGGAGATAGCCTTTCCTCCGGCGAGTTTGAGGCAACCAACGAAAAGGGAGATACCGTTTACGCCGATATGTTCGAATATTCTTGGGGGCAGTTTTTGGGCCGCGCCTGCGGAAGTAAAGTATACAACTTTTCGCGCGGCGGTATGAGCGCAAAAGAGTACGTAGAAAGCTTTGCCGAGGCTAACGATTTTTGGAATAAGGATAAAGCCTGCCAAGCCTATATTTTTGCCCTTGGCGTAAACGATTTGTACAATTTTGGGCAGGACGTAGGTACGATTTCCGACATTTGTGCCGAAGATTACACCCAAAACGCCAAAACCTTTGTGGGCTATTACGCGCAAATCGTGCAACGGTTAAAGGAAATTCAACCCAAAGCAAAATTCTTTTTTATGACCATGCCGCGCGAGGAAAAGGACGAGCGCATTGAGCGTCTTGGTGCTGCGCACAGAGAGGCGCTTTACGCTATGGCGCAGTATTTCGATAACGCTTACGTAATCGATTTATGGCAGTACGCCCCCGTGTTTACCAACGAAATTAAAAAGTCCTTTTTCCTGGGCGGACATATGGCGGCTTGCGGATACGCCGTAATGGCAAAATTCGTGGGCTCGTATATCGATTACATCATCCGCGCTAATTTAAAAGACTTTAAGCAAGTAGCCTTTATCGGCACTGGCCTAGAAAAGAAGGAGTAGCCGGTATATTGATGCTTTGCGATAAAGACTGACGAAAAGAAAATTAAGAGGTAAAACAAAAGGCGCTCTGTTTTGTAAAACAGGGCGCTTTTTTCCATAAAATTTTGCAAAATTTTAAAAATTTATACGCAACGGTTGACGAACTAATTACAAATGTGCTATTTTATAACTAAGAAATATCCATGGGG
>JAFOHH010000031.1 GCA_017421905.1 Clostridia bacterium | reverse complement strand
AGGCTGTTCTGCGCCCAAAAAGGAGGGGCGGTTGCCGTGCGAGGTTTCGGCAAGCAAGGTAAACTGCGAAACGAGTAAAATTTCGCCGCCTACGTCTAACACCGATTTGTTCATTTTGCCGTTTTCGTCTGCAAAAATGCGCAAGTTGGCAAGTTTTTTCGCCATGACGGCGCAAAGGGATTCTTCGTCCCCCGTGGCCACGCCGAGATACACGGTTAAGCCGTGGGGGATTTGCGATATTAATTTTCCTTCTACGGAAAGGGTGGTTTTTCCGCTGCGTTGTACGACTGCTTTCATACGTTTTTCTCCTATGCTTTTTCTACGGTGAAGGTTTCGCCGTTATAATCGACGACGAGCGTATCGCCCGAAGAGAGGTTGCCCTCTATAATTTTACGCGCAACGGGCGTTTCTACCATGCGTTGCAGGTAGCGTTTTAAGGGGCGTGCGCCGTAAACGGGGTCGTATCCGCCCTCGATTACCCCTTCTTTTGCGGCGGGGGTTAAGGTAAGGTGCAGCTTTTGCGCTTGCATTCTTGCGGAAAGCTCTTCGATAAGCAAATCGACAATTGCGCCGATTTCCCCCTTTTGGAGGGGCTTATAGAAGACGATTTCGTCCAAACGGTTCAAAAATTCGGGGCGGAAGGAACGGCGCAGCTGGGCGTTTACCTCTGCCTTTGCCTCTTCGGAAATTTCTCCGCCGGGCTCGATGCCGCCGATGATACGGTCGGAACCGAGGTTGGAGGTTAAAATGATAACGGTGTTTTTAAAATCGACCGTGCGGCCTTGCGAATCGGTAATTCTGCCGTCGTCTAGCACTTGAAGGAGCACGTTAAACACGTCGGGGTGGGCTTTTTCGATTTCGTCGAACAGCACCACGCTATACGGCTTTCTCCTTACCGCCTCGGTAAGCTGACCGCCCTCGTCGTAGCCTACGTAACCCGGAGGCGCGCCGATTAAACGGGAAACGGAAAATTTTTCCATATACTCCGTCATATCGATGCGAACCATATTCTTTTCGTCGTCGAACAGGGTGCGGGCAAGCGTTTTGGCAAGCTCGGTTTTCCCCACGCCCGTAGGGCCGAGGAATAAGAAGGATCCGATGGGGCGGGAGGCGTCTTGAATGCCTGCGCGGCTGCGCAAAATGGCCTCGGAAACCTTTTCCACCGCTTCGTTTTGACCGATGACGCGTGCGTGCAACGTTTCGGGGAGGCGTAGTAGCTTTTCGCGTTCGCCTTCCATCAATTTGGAAACGGGAATACCCGTCCAACGGCCGATAATTTTTGCAATTTCCTCCTCGGTAACGCGGTCGCGAAGCAGGCTGCCTTCCGACTTTTGCTCGGCGGCTTCCGCCTCCTCTAACTGCTTTTTAAGGGTGGGGAGTTTGCCGTATTTCAGCTCTGCGGCGCGATTTAAATCGTACTCGCGTTCGGCACGCTCTATTTGCTTATTGATTTCCCCGATTTCCTCACGCAGCTTTTGTACCTTGCCGATGCCTTCCTTTTCCGTAAGCCATTTGGCTTTCATTTCGTCGTAAACGGCATTTTTTTCGGCAAGCTCCTTTTGAATTTCCTGCAAATGCTCTTTAGATAGGGTGTCCGATTCCTTTTTTAAGGCTGCCTCTTCTATTTGCAGTTGCATAATTTTGCGCGCGATGTCGTCCATTTCCGCAGGCATACTGTCCATTTCGGTACGGATGAGCGCGCACGCCTCGTCTACCAGGTCGATGGCTTTATCGGGTAAAAAGCGGTCGGTAATATAGCGGTTGGATAGCGTTGCGGCGGCAATT
>JAFOHH010000002.1 GCA_017421905.1 Clostridia bacterium | reverse complement strand
TCTGGTTTTTCCGTAAATCGACATACTGTCTAACAAAACAATACTTAAAACGGTATTTTTGATGGAAATATATTTTCCTTTTTGATAACGGCTATCATATCCTGCAAGAATTCGGACCAAAAATATTGAAAAAGCAAAAAACAAGTAAACCATTACCATACTTGTTACCACCTCTCTTGGTTATATTATATCATATTTTTCAGCGTTTTTCAATAATAAATAAATGCTTTGATTAAATAACCTCGGTATTTAAAAAATACTTTTGGCGTACCTGCCTTATCGCAGGTACGCCAAACGGGAGGCTTTTATGTATTTCGTTTTTTTATTTATCCGCCGTGCGGACTATAAAAGCGGCCTATAAAAGGGCAAAGGCTTTTGCTTATTTTCCAAGCACCTTATGCGCTTTTGCAATTACGTTTTCTACCGTAAAGCCGTTTTGTTCAAACAGATATTCGGCAGGAGCGGATGCGCCAAAGCCGTTCATTGCGATAATTTCTCCATCCAAGCCAACGTACTTATACCAAGGCATTGCAGAGCCTGCTTCGGCAGCAACTCTTGCGCGCACCTTGCCGGGGATAACCGATTGCTTATATTTTTCCGATTGCTTTTCAAATTCTTCCATACAGGGAATGGAAACAACGCGTGCATCGATGTCTTCTTCCCACAGCTTTTCTTGCGCTTTTACCATCATTTCCACTTCCGAACCGCTTGCAAGGAGCAGGATATCGGGCGTTTTTTTCTTGCTATCCGAAAGGATGTAGCCGCCCTTTAATGCTACTGCGCCGCTCGTTTCGTATTGCGGAAGGTTTTGGCGAGTAAGAACGAGGCAGGTAGGACCTTTGCCCGTAAGTGCGGAAATCCAAGCAGCGGTGGTTTCCTTGCCGTCTGCAGGGCGGTAAACCTTCATGCCGGGAATGGTGCGAAGACCTGCAAGCTGTTCTACGGGTTGGTGGGTAGGACCGTCTTCGCCAACGCCGATGCTATCGTGCGTTAAAATATAGGTAACGTTTGCGCCCATAAGTGCGGAAAGGCGCATAGCGTTTTTCATATAATCGGAGAACACGAAGAAGGTTGCGCAGTAGTTTAATACGCCGCCGTGCAAAGCCATACCGTTGGAAATAGCCGCCATAGCGTGTTCGCGAATACCAAAGTGAATATTTCTGCCGCTCTTATCTTCGGGAGAGTAGAAGGCAATGCCCTTCATATCCGATTTGTTAGAGGGTGCAAGGTCTGCCGAGCCGCCGATGAGCTGGGGCACGCGGCTTGCAAGCTTGTTAAGAACGCCGTAGCTGGTGTTACGGGTTGCATCGGGCTTTGCAAATTCCCAAAGGTCTTTATCGTTAATAAGGTCGGGCAGCTTTTTGCCGTACCAAGCGTCGAATTCCGCAGCCAACTCGGGATATGCCTCGCGGTAAGCCTTCATCATCTTTTTCCAGTTTCTTTCCGCCTTTCTACCGCGGGAAATTGCGCGGTGGGCGTGGGCTTTTACCTCTTCGGGAACGGTAAATTCGGGTACGTCTGCATAGCCGAGTGCCGCTTTGGTTGCAGCCAAACCTTCTTGACCGAGGGGCGAACCGTGTACAGTCGCCGTGCCTGCCTTGGGGCTACCGTAGCCGATTACCGTTTTTACGATAATGAGGGAGGGCTTTTCCGTTTCCTTTTGTGCTTTCTTTACCGCGCGGGCAATGGCTGCGGTGTCGTTTCCGTCTTCTACGGTAAGAACCTGCCAGCCTTGCGCCTTATGGCGTGCGCCTACGTCCTCGGTAAAGGCAACGTCGGTACTTCCTTCAATCGTAATGTTGTTTTTATCGTAGAACACGATAAGCTTGCCAAGTTTCAGCGTTCCTGCTAAAGAGGCAGCCTCGTATTCGATACCTTCTTGCATACAACCGTCGCCCGTTAAAGCGTAGGTGTAGTGGTCTACTACGGGATATCCTTCGCGGTTAAACTTGTTGGCAAGGTAGCTTTCTGCAAGCGCCATACCAACGGCGTTGGCAACGCCTTGACCAAGAGGACCGGTGGTCGTTTCGATGCCGGCGGTGTGGCCGTATTCGGGGTGACCGGGGGTTTTGCTGCCCGCTTGGCGGAAATTTGCTAAATCTTCAGCCGAAACGTCGTAGCCGTAAAGGTGCAACGCTGCGTAGTTGAGCATAGAACCGTGCCCTGCGGAAAGAATAAAGCGATCTCTATCCTTAAAAGCAGGATTTTTGGGGTTAAACTTTAAAAAGTTTTGGAAGAGAGTATAAACGATGGGGGCAGCGCCAAGGGGCAAGCCGGGGTGGCCGGAATTTGCTCTTTGAATGCCCTCTACCGAAAGAACGCGCAGGGCGTTTACCGTCTTTTCTTGTACTTGGGTCATATTTCGTCTTTCTCCTTATGTGGGGCAAAGCACCCCTTTTAGTCTTTTATATTATATACCGAAAAGTGCTCAAAAGCAAGTATTTTCAAATAAAAACCGCGCAAAAAGTGCACTTTTTTTGAGGGGAAGGAAAAAAATAACGGGAAAATAAAAATTTTCCGCTTAAAAGCCGTTTTTCCATTATTTTTACAGGATTTTTCTGCTGAAAAGCCCTTCTTTCTCAATTTCCCGCAAAAAGACGATTTCTTTTTTTACAGAATTGCAAAAAAGAGTAGATTTTTTGCCCGTTTATGTGTTATAATGGACAACGGTATTTATTATTATTTGTTGCGCGGGCGCACGCCACG
>JAFOHH010000030.1 GCA_017421905.1 Clostridia bacterium | reverse complement strand
CGAATAACGATTCGGGCTACGGTGCGTTTTTTACCGAAGACGGACAGCTGTTCGTTAAAAAATTCTTCTACGACGACGAAGGGGTATACGCCGATCACGGCGCATCGTTTGAAATTTATGCTTGCGGCGACTTTTTGGAAATGGAAACCCTTTCTCCGCTTTCCGTTGTAGAGCCGGGAGAAACGTTAGAGCATTACGAAGAATGGACGCTGGAAAGCGACGTTACCGCCCCCAACCCCAAGGACGAAGCCGCGCTTTTTGCGTTTTTTAAGGAAAAAGGACTGGAAATCGAATGGTAACCGAAGTTTCGGCAATCAACGCCGAAAGCCTACAAAAAGCCAAGGAAATTTTAACGGGCGGCGGACTCGTCGGCATGCCCACCGAAACGGTTTACGGCCTTGCGGCAGATGCAAGAAGCGCCCAAGCCGTGCAGGAGGTATTCCGTGTAAAAGGCCGTCCGCAGGATAATCCGCTCATCGTTCACGTGCACGAAAACTTCGATCTTTCCACGCTCGTGGAAATTTCGCAGGACTACGTGTACGCCTTGCTCCGCGCGTTTACGCCGGGGCCTATTACCCTTGTATTAAAAAGCAAAAACGTCGTTGCACCGCAGGTCTCTTGCGGGCTGGATTCGCTTGCCGTGCGCATTCCCTCGCACGCGGGCGCGCAGGCGTTTTTATCTTATGTCAATATGCCCATCGCTGCGCCTTCTGCAAACCTTTCCAAGCACACTTCGCCCGTAACGGCGGCGCACGTGTTGCAGGATTTCAGCGGCAAAATCCCCCTAATTTTAGACGGGGGAAGATGCTCTGGCGGCATCGAATCCACCGTTATTAACGTTATGGGAGAAGTTCCCGTTATTTTGCGCTCCGGTTTAATTACAAAAGAGGACGTTATCCGCGTCGTCGGTAAGTGCGAATACGCCGCAGAAAACGCTCCCATTCGCAGTCCCGGCATGAAATACCGTCATTATCACCCCGCTTGCGAAACGGCAATGTTCCCCTTAAACGAGCTTTCCAAAGCAACCGCGCTTGCCGCATCCGCCCGTAAAGAGGGCAAACGGGTGCTGTATTTAGCGAGCGAAGAGGCGCAAACCGCCCTTTTTGCTTTGGGGGAGAAGTCCGTTCTTTCCCTCGGTAAAACGGAGGAGGAAATTGCCCGCAACGTGTATTATTTATTGCACGAGGCAGAAGAGAAATGCGACCTCCTCATCGCCATTGCCATGGAAGAACGGGGCGCACTCGTCGGGGTTATGAATCGTTTAAAAAAGGCGTGCGCACCATGACGAAGAATGCCGATTTTTCCGCACAAATAGCCTCCTGCCGCATTGCCTTTTGTTGCGAGGGTAACACCTGTCGCAGTAAAATGGCGCAGGAGATATGGAACGCGCGCTATTTTTCCTTTGCCACGGCAGATAGTTTTGGCTTTTCGGCAAACGGAAAAACGCTTACCCACCCTGCGGTAATTGCCGCTTTAAAAAAGGGCGGAATAGAGGCGGTAGCCACCCCGTCCACTCCTCTTTCTCACCTAACGGAAGCCACCCCGTCCACTCCTCTTTCTCACCTAACGGAAGGCGTAGAGGAATGCGCTAATGCCTTGCCTTACGCGGCGGTGGTATGTGCCACGCGCACGCAAAAAATATTACTTTCCGCTTTTGCAAAAGAGCGCGCTCTTACCGTTTACGCCGCAGAAGAGCTTATCGGCAGGGATATTGCCGATCCTTTCGGCGAGAGCGACGCCACCTACGACGCACTTTTTACCCAAACGGAACAGCTTTGCGAGGTTCTTGCCCAAAAGCTGGGCTTTATTAGCGGCGATAAAGCCGCAAAGGAGAAATTTATGAAAATTGCCATCGGTTGCGATCACGGCGGTTATGCTTACAAACAAACTCTTTCCGCCCACTTACAAAAAAAAGGAATTACGGTAGAAGATAAGGGCTGCTATAACACCTCTTCTTGCGACTATCCCGATTACGCCCTCCCCGTAGCCGAAGCGGTTGCAAAGAAGCAATGCGATCTCGGCGTTATTATTTGTGGAACGGGTATCGGCGTAAGCATCGTTGCCAACAAAGTGCCGGGCGTGCGCGCCTCCCTTTGCCACGACGTATTTTCCGCAAAGGCAACGCGCATACATAACGATAGCAACGTGCTTTGCATGGGCGCACGCGTTATAGGCGAGGGCTTAATGTTGGAAATTGTAGACGCGTATCTTTCCGCTTCTTTCGAAGGTGGTCGCCACCAAGCCCGCCTCGATAAAATTGCGGCAATCGAACAAAAATACAGCAAATAATGAAACGTCTGTTATCCTTGGCAAGCGCTTTCGCTTGCCTGCTTTTTTCCGTTTTATGCGGTAGCTGTGGAGGGGAAGAAATGAGTTTATCGAATATTGAAAAACTGCTTTGCGGTCAAACGTATACGGCAAAAACGCTACAAGTCGGCGCGTTTACGCCCCATTCTAACCCTCTCGCCGTGCAGGGCAGCTGCTTTGCGCTTGGCGAGCTGTATACGGCGGTTATTTATCGGGGGGAAAACGGTGCGGAGCGTACCCGCATATTCGTAACCGATATAGAGGGAAACCTCCTTCGCGAAAGTGCGGAAATGGATTTGCAACACGCAAACTGCCTCACTTACGTAGAAAAGGAAAACCGCATTCTCGTTACCTCCTGCCAGCCCCTTTATAACGGCTATTATAAGTTAGACCCCACCACCTTAACTATTACCGAACAAGGTACGTTGCCCCATCCTTTTTTTGCAATGGCGTACGATGCTAAAACCGACCGATACGCTTCGGGTAGATGGGCAGGCGAAACGCTGGACGTATGGAATGGCGATCTCTCCCACCACTT
>JAFOHH010000247.1 GCA_017421905.1 Clostridia bacterium | reverse complement strand
TTTGCTTTCCGTTTGCACGGGTTCTTCCGTAGGAGCGGAATGGTTTTCCTCCACCGTGGGAGCAAGCTCCCTAGCGGGCTCGTCTTGCCGCAGGCTTTCCGCTTGGGCGGTCTGCATAACAGGGGCTTGCATAGGTTGTTGCATAACGGGGGCTTGAGCGGCAAGCGTTTTTGCCGTGGCAAGCTCTTCTTTTAGTTTAGCAACCTCGTCGGTTAAAGCGTTTACGCGGAACAAAAGCGCCGCCATATCGAAATCCGTTTCGGGACGGGCAGCCTTTAACGCCGCCGCCTCTAACATAACGCGGGGCGATGCGCTGTAGCGCATTTTTCCGTCTAACTCGGTAAAAATTTCCACCATACGTACGATGCGTTTTGCATCGGCAAGGGCGGCAAGCTCGGTAAGGGCGGTAAGCTCTTCCGCAGGGTAATTGAGAACTACCGCGGCGGTGGTGCAATTTTTAATCACCAGCAAATCGCGCAGAACGCCCACCGTATCCTTTGCAAGTAAAAATACGTTTTTTCCGCTTTTTACCAAATGGTCGATGGAAAAAAGTGCGTCGCCTTCCTTTCCTTCAAGCAGAGCGCGAACGAGCTGTGCCGTTTTGTCGCGATCGGCCGCGCCAAGCACCTCGGTTACGTCGCGATAGGTCAGTTTGCCTTCTCCGCAAGATAAACACACGTCGGCAACCGAAAGCGCATCTCTCACGCTGCCGTTGCCTGCTTTTGCAATGGCGTAAACCGCCTCTTCTTCAAAGTCCTTGCCTACCTCTCGGTAAATATCCGCAACGAGGCTTGCAATAACGGGGGTTTCGATTAATTTAAAATCGAAGCGCATGCAACGAGAAAGAATGGTTGCAGGCAGCTTTTGCGGCTCGGTCGTTGCTAAAACGAACACGGCGTGCTTGGGCGGCTCTTCCAGCGTTTTAAGCAGCGCGTTAAACGCCGAATCGGTAAGCATATGCACTTCGTCGATGATATAAACCTTATATCGGCAGGAAACGGGCGGATATTGCACGTTTTCGCGGATGTCGCGTACTTCTTCTACCTTGTTGTTAGAAGCGGCGTCCATTTCCACCACGTCGATATTGCTACCCGAAAGGGCAACGCACGCCGCACATTTGCCGCAGGGCGAACCGTTTACGGGAGAGGTGCAGTTAATGGCGCGCGCAAAAATTTTGGCCGCCGAAGTTTTACCCGTACCGCGCGCGCCGCAAAACAGGTATGCGTGGCCGATGCGATCTTCTGCAATTTGATTTTTTAACGTACGAACCACCGCGTCTTGCCCAACGAGCTTATCGAACCCTTGCGGACGAAAACGGCGATATAGCGCTAAATATCCCATAACGTTCTCCTTTTGCGTTTTGGGGAAACGCAAGCCCCTACCGCTTGCCGCTTACGGCAAACGATTTTCCCTTTTATCATTCTCCGTAAAAGGGCTGTAATTTTTTGCGAATACGCTGTACGGCGTTATCTACCGCCTTGGCGTTTTTGTTCATTTTTTCTGCGATTTCGCCGTAGGAATATCCGTCTAAATACAAGCGGAGCACGGCGCGCTCTAATTCGGTTAAAGCGGAAAAAAGCTCGGCTGCTACCTCTTTCCCCTCGTAAATCGCCTCGGGCGTAACGGCGGTGGGGAGCTGTTTTTCTATCTCTTCTTCCGATAAGGAGCAGTCCGATAAATAGTCGCCCCGTTTTTTTGCGGTTGCTTTTTTAACGGCGGAAATAATTTTTCGTTGCACGCAGAGGGTGGCAAAGGTGGAAAAGGTTGCGCCCTCCCCCTCGCGGTAAGAGCCGATGGCGTTCCATAGCGCAAACATTCCTTCTTGCACCAAGTCGTCCAGCTCGCCGCCCTTTTGCAGGTAAAAGGCGCGTGCCACGCACTTTACGCGAGAGGCGTACCGCTCGATTAGCGTATTTGCCGCGGAAAGATCGCCTTCCTTTGTCAGGCGAACTAGCCCCTCGTCGCTTTTCATAACGTAATCGGTTTTTTGATTCATTTTTTTGCCCTGCGCTGACGGAGCGCCTCGTACACGACGATACCGCAAGCAACCGAAGCGTTAAGCGAGTTTACCTTGCCCATTACGGGGAGGGTAACTACGCGGTCGCACTTTTCTTTGGTAAGGCGGGGAATGCCCGTATCCTCACCGCCGATCACAACGCAAAGCTTGCCCGTTAAATCGGCACGGTAAATATCTTCGCCGCCAAGCTCTGCGCCCGTAATCCAGTAGCCTGCATCCTTTAAGGTATCGATTGCCGCGTTTACGTTGGTTACGCGGGCAATTTTCATATGGTTGGCAGCCCCTTCCGAAATGCGGAGTACGTTGTCGGTTACCGTTGCGGCGCGGCGTGCGGGAATGATGATGCCGTCTACCCCGGCGCATTCGCAAACGCGGATTACGCTACCCAGGTTGTGGGGGTCTTCTACCCCGGCGAGAAGAACGATAAACCCGTCCTTTTCTTGCGTAGCGGATAAAATATCCGCAAGGTCGGCGTATTCGTAATCGGTCGTATAAGCGATAAAGCCTTGACATCTGCCCGTTTCACTTTCCTTATATAAGGCGGTGCGGTCTAAAAACTGCACTTTAATTTTCTTATCCTTGGCAAGGGCTAAAATGCGGCGGCAAGCGTCGTCCTTTTGTCCGTTTTCCACCAAAAGCTTATCTACGGTTTTATCCGTTTTAAGAAGCTCGAAAACGGCGTTTCTTCCTTCAACCTTCATACTCTTCCTCCTCTTGCACTTCAAAGCTGACGATTTGCTTTAAGCGCTCTTCCTGTCCCGTTAAGTAAAGATAGCCAACGAGGGCCTCGAACCCGGTAGACTTGTTATACTGCGAAACGCTTGCATGCTTGGCGCGCGTGGTTTTTTTTGCGTTACGCGCCCGCTTAAATACGCCCAGCTCTTCTTCGGTTAAAATAGTAAGCAAAGCGTCTATTTTTTTTGCTTGCGAAACGGCGGAAACCTCGCTTGCGCTTTTTTTATTGAGCGCGTTTGCCTTGCCGTCCGATTGCGTTGCCGCGGTGGTGCGCACGAATAGCGTATAAACCGCGTCCCCCACGAAAGCGAGTACCACGGGATTCATAAGCCTTGCCTGCTTTTCGGTAAGGCGTTGTTCGCCAAAAAACAAAACGATTTACCCCTTTTAACGATATTTTTTATAGTATACCATAAAACGAGGGCGGCAAGCAAGTTAATTGCAATCGTTTTTTTTATAAAAAAACGGCACTCCTAAAAGAAGCACCGTATAAATACCGAATTTTTTCTTTTTTATGGAAAGCCGCAACAAAAAGTAGGCTTTCCCCCGCATTGCTTTCATCGCGCTTGCGGTTACCCCCTTTCGTTTATTCCCTTCCGCCTTGCGCGGTTGTTGGGTTTCCCTGCGGCGAATTATTCCCTTCCGCCTTGCGCGGTTATTAAAATTACCCTGCGGCGAATTATTCCCTTCCGCCTTGCGCGGCAAAAAATAAATAGGAAATGCTCCCCTTAAACGCCGCGTAGGAAATTTGGGCTTGATAGTCCTCGCTGATAAGCAGCTTTTCTTCCTCTCTATCGGACAAAAAGCCGCATTCGATCAGGCACGCGGCAACGGGCAGATTGCGCAGCAAATAATAATCGCCGCATAGGGCGGAATAGGGACGCTCGCTCAAACGGTTGAGCTCGCTTTGCACCGCAACGGAAAGTGCCCTACCTGCAATAGAGCCCTTTTGATAAAACACCTGCGCGCCACGTCTGCCGCCAGGGGGATAATAATTCATATGCACGGAAAGGAGCAAAGTGGGCGCAGCCGCTTGTATCATGCTCCGCCGCGCGTTTAAATCGCGCAGCTTAAAGCCGCGCTCCGTACTGCCGTAAAGGCCGCCTTCGTCCGCGCGCGTCATTACAACGGAAAATCCTGCCGCTTGAAAAAGGCTTTTTATCTTTTTGGCAACGGCAAGATTCAAATCGCTTTCCTTTACGCCCGTAGCCTTGCCCGAAACGCCGCCGTCGATGCCGCCGTGGCCTGCATCGATAACGATTACCGCACCTTGCGGCAGCCATTCCGAAAACGTTCCGCACCCGGCGCCACTTTCTTTTTGATAAGAAGAGCCGCCCCCAAGCCCCGAGGCGTTCTTTTTGTAAGAACCGCACCCCAAAAGCCCCGTAGCCATTACCAAAAGGGTTAACCCCATAAAAAACGTAAAACTGCGGCGCAAACCCCTCATAATAAACTCCCGAACACTCGTTCACTTTTTATTTTTCGTTCAAAAATTTTTGCGCAATTTTACCGCAAAATCAGGGCATTTTTCGCACCTTGAAAAAAGGTAGGTTTCGCCAAAGGAAAACGGTTTTTTTTACCGACTTTACACGGCAAAAAGTGCGCAATTTTTTGCTTTTTTGGCACTTTTCCACAGCCTTATCCACAAAAACACTTGTTTTTGTGGATAAGGTGGCTTTGAGGGGCAATCGTGGAGGTTTTTCACCGTTTTTGGGGCAGTTATCCACAAAAGGCTGTTTATTTTATCCACTTATCCCCGATTATTGCCCCTATTTTTCCGTTTTTTTCCATTTGTTTATGCAAGAAAACCCCCGTTATACACGGTTTTTTGAATAAATGAACCTTTTTTTCCACAAAAACGCTCAAAATTTAGGCGGGGCGGATTTTTCCACATTTGTGGGTAACTTTTCGCAAAAAATTTTACCGAAATGCGGCAAAAGTGAACAGTTTAATTTTGTTCGGTTTTTTGTTTTTTCGCGGCGTATTTTCGGCGCGTTGCAAGGCCGCCGCGCAGGTGCCGCTCCGAAAGGTTGGTTTTTAAAACGAGGCGCACCTTAAGGTACAATTCTTCGTCAAGTTTTGGCAAACGCTCGGTCATATCCTTATGCACGGTAGACTTGCCGAGATGAAACACCTTTGCCGCCTGCCGCACCGTTGCTCCGCTTTGTGCAATATACGCGCCGCATTCTAAAACGCGCGCCTTTAAATCCTCCCACATACGCATATCCCCCGATGAAAGTGTTATACGATATGCGAAAATTTGTCGAATTATGTTTACTTATGAAATTTTTTAGGGCGGGCAAGCCGAACCTTTTTATCGAAAGGGCGTTTCCGCACGCCCTGCCTTTTTTTAGCGGGCAAGCCGAATTTCAACCGTGCAAGCCGAATTTTTACCGTGCAAGCCGCCCCTTCTTTCCCATAAAAAAAACGAAGCCACCCTAAAAGGTAGCTTCGCCTAACGGTTCAAATATAATTGTAATAGGTAAGCCGCTTTTCGCACGCTACCGAAAAAGCCGATTTTAATTGCGGATTAGATGCATACGCCGCCGTCTACCGCAAGCGTTTGCCCCGTAACGTATTCGGCCTCTGCCAAAAACAAAACGGCCGACGCAACCTCTTCCGCCTTGCCGATTCTGCCAAGGGCAACCCCCTCTAAAAAGGCGGATTTTTCCTCGGCGGTATAGCCGTCGTTCATTTTGGTATCGATCATCCCCGGCGCTACTGCGTTTACACGCACGTTAGATGCGCCAACCTCCTTAGCCAAAGCCTTGGTCATACCGATTACGCCTGCTTTCGTGGCGGAATAGAGCACCTCCATACTAGCGCCCGTTACGCCCCACATAGAGGAAACGTTTACGATTGCCCCCTTTTGCTCCGCAATCATACCGGGCAAAAAGGCGCGCGTTACGAGAAAGGTGCTTTTAAGGTTTGCATCCGTTACGCGTGCGTATTCGGCATCGGTTACGTCTTGAAAAAGCCCTTCCGATGCAACGCCTGCACAGTTTACGAGTACGTCGATATGCGAAAAATTAGCGTAAAAACGCTCGGCAAGGGATAAAACCTCTTCTTCCCTTGTCAAATTTGCCTGCAATAAAAGCACGGGCACGTTATCGATGCTGCGTGCAAGGCTTTCTGCCGCATCCTTTGCGGTATGATAGGTAAACGCCACGGCGTAGCCTGCCTCGGCAAAGCGTTTTACGATTGCGCTGCCAATACCGCCGCTGCCGCCCGTGATAAGTGCGGTTTTCATAAAAAAGTCCTCTCAGGTTTTTGTAAATTATATACCGATTTGTAAAAAAAGGCAAGTTTTTTTGCTATGCCGCTTGCTTTTTCCCCTTTAATTGCTTATAATTTGGGTATGAAAAAAGAAAAATTTCGCCTTGGCGGTGGCACGGCGCTTATTACGGGCGCATCCTCCGGCATCGGCAAAGAGCTAGCCAACATTTTAATAAAAGAATACGGTATGACTGTTATTGCCGTGGCAAGGAGCATGGAAAAGCTTGCCTCCGTTAAAGATGCGCTCCATGCGGAAAACCCCCTGTTCGGTACGCGATTTTTGCCCCTTTGCGCCGATATTTCCCTGCGCCAAAACTGGGCAGAGGTAAAACGCTTTGTGGAAGGTAGGGGCGAAAAGCTTACCTTATTTGTTTCCAACGCGGGGGTTTTGCCTCCCTTTTCTTCGGAAAAGGAAAGGGGAATTACCGCACCGGAGGTAATGGAAAAAACCGTGCAAACCAACCTGTTTGCTTCCGTTTACGGTGTGGAAACGCTACGCCCGTTCATGAAAAAAAGCGGCGGCGTGGCAATTATTTCTTCCTCCTCCGCCCTATGTACGATGCCCGGAATTGCCGCGTACGCCTCCTCCAAAACCGCACTAAAAGCCTATGCCGAAACGCTTGTGGCAGAACGCAGCTTTGCCTACGTTGGTCTAATGCTACCCGGCTTTACCAAAACAGACGTAATGCGCAATCAAAACGCGGCAAGCGGTGGGCTAATTGATAAAATTTCCACTTCGGCAGATAAAATGGCTAGGAAAATAGTAAAGGCGATTGCCAAGCGCAAGCGCCGTAAAATTTTAGGTGCAGATTCCAAGGCAATGTACCTCCTTTCTCGCATCTTTCCCCGCAGCGCACCCCAAATAATCGGTTGGGTACTCAAAAAAAGCGGATACGCACTGTTCGACGCCGTTTTTAAATAACCCCGTATTAAACGTTTTTAAATAACCCCGTTTTTAAATAACCCTGTTTCATAATAAAACACCCCTTGCTTAAGGGGTGTTTTTTCGTTATAAACACTTTTGAAAATAAGGAAGGGTGTTCCCCGTTAAGAAACAATTTCCAAAATAATATCGCCCGTATCGGTAATAACGTCGCATCTGCCGCCCGTTACGCCTTGGGGTAGACGCTTTTTGCCCGTGTTCGTTTGCACGAAAAAGGTTTTGCCGCTGCAAAGGCTGCCTTTTACGTCGCCCGTGCTTGTTTTAACGTACAATTCCTTCGCATCGGCGCGCACGAATTTCACGTCGCCGGTGCTACGGATCAGGGTTATTTTTTGGCTGGCAATTACGTCGGTTAAAGTAATATCGCCCGTCGTTGCTTTGCCGTGCAGCGTTTCGCAGGTTACGGCGGTTAAAAACGCATCGCCCGTGCTTGCGGAAAGGGTAAGCTCGGTGCAAGCCACGTTTTTCATCGTAATTGTTCCCGTACTCGTAGAAAGCTCTGCCTTTTCGGTTGTCATGCCCGAAAGCAACACGTCGCCCGTGGTGAGGGAAATTTTTACCTGCTTTATAGCGGTAGCGTAGCATTTTACGTTGCCCGTGCTTGCTTTTACGGTTACGCTTTGAAAGGAAAGCGCTTTATCTACCGTTACGTCCCCCGTAGAGAGCGTAGCGGAAAGGCTACCGTACGCCGCTTGCGGTAAATACACGGTAATTTTAGGCAAGCGGAAGGAAATGCCGATAAAATTCTTTATTCCCCCGTTATCCTCCGCCACTACGGTAAGCGTTTGGTTTTCCACGCGGACGGCGTGCGGGGCGTTTTCGTATTCCCGACAAACAACCGTACATTTTTCCGTTTGCGAAGGGAGAAAAACAAGGTCTGCCGTGTCGGTATCGAAGGCGACGTTTATAAAAGCGTCGGTTATTTCGTATTCCTTAGTTTGCAATTTTTGCGTTTCCAGCTTGTAAAAATTCCAGCCGAGCATTGCCATTGTTATCGCAAACAGAGCTGCGCCCAAATTGGTAAGCACCGCTCCTACGGCTAAAGTAATTTTCGTTTTACGCATCGTAAGCCTTCCCCCTTTTTACAAGTTTTTTCTTAACCGAAATAAGCAGGTTTTTACTGCCTGCAAAAAAGACTTTTGTTAGCGCCTTGCATCCGCATTGTGCAAACAGAAACAGCCCTGCCAAGCAAATTGCCCCGCCCAAAACGGCGGTTGCCGCGGCTATATTCCCCGTGCAGTAAAAATAAATGCTTGCAA
>JAFOHH010000246.1 GCA_017421905.1 Clostridia bacterium | reverse complement strand
GGAGGTTTCGCCCTCTAAAATGGGCTGGGACTGAGAAAGCTCTTCGCCCTCTAAAATGGGCTGGGATTGAGAAAGCTCTTCGCCCTCTGCAGTAGGTGCGGAATTGGAAAGCTCTTCGCCCTCTACGGTAGGCTGGGGGGCGGGGGTTTCTGTTTGGGATTTATAGAGCTGCTCTTTTAATTTAAGTAGCTCCTCCATCATACGCAGGCTTTCCGCGCGCTCTTTTTCCAGCTTTTCGCGTTCGGTTTTTAATTCGTCCATTTGCTCTTGTCTGTATTTGCGAAACAGTTTAGCAACGTTTGCGGCGTTATACAGAATAAGAAGCAAAAAAGGAATAAGAATACAAACGACGTAGCCGGGGGTGGATTTTAAAAACGCAAAAAACTTGCCGATAACGGGCATTTTATCGTGGTAAACGCCTAAAATAGATTCAGGATCGACCACAGCCTCGTCGTCTACCCCTTTATTCGTTCCGTAGGTAACGTAGCCGGAAACCTTTCCGCCATCCGTTTTTATGCTACGAATCATATGGGTAAGCGTTTCGCCGGCGCTATCGCTATTCGCCGAAATAAAGGTTATAATGTCCCCGGGCTGAAAGCCATACGGGTCCTTTACCGTTTTGGCAATAATGATATCCCCTGCGTTAAAATGCACCTTTAAATCTGCATTAAGCTCCGATTTACTCATGGAGTCGCTTTGTACAATATAAAATTTATATCCGAAGATTTCGCGGTTGTGGCGGTCGACCGTGGTTACCGAAACAACCGTAAATACCATCATAAAAACAGTAAATGCAACTAAAAGCCACGTAGCGACCTTTAATGCGATTTGCATTGTTTTTTTTGTTGTAGTCATTTACGAATGGTCCTCAGTTAATATTTGCGTTGGCTTGCACGGCATATACGGTAATGCCGATGCCAGAATATTTTTTGCCTTGGAATTCGTTTCCAATGGTTTCTTTCATCTTAATAAATAAGAAATACGTTTTGCTGCTGTGTTGCGGCTTAAGGTTTTCCACCTTAAATTCCTTCATGCCCGTAGCAGAGGAAATAGGTTGTCCTTCTTCTAAAATATAAATATCAAACGTATTAAAAAAGGTTGTTAAATCTACCTTTTGCTTTTTGTCGCCAACTATTTCGACAATATCGTCCTTGCCGACGGAAAGGCGGAAGTTAACAGGGATATTCCCCTTGTTTTTAATTTTAAAGCCTTGTGTGTAAAAGGTAACGCCAGGCTCGAAAAAGACGTTTTCGCTGCTGGTTGTGCCAGAAACCGTCATAAAAGATAACGCTCTATTTTGTAAAGAATTACCTGCCGTATCGACAATATCAACCTCGACATCGCCAGAGGTGGTAACAATGCCGATTGTTCCATCGGTGGCACCGTTTGTAAATAAAGCAAGCGTAGCCCCCGTGAGGCATACCAGACAAAGCAGGATGACTAGCGCCGTCATAATAAATGCTTGTTTATGAGATTTGTAACGGAACATTTTATCCTCCTTGCCGTTAATTTTAAAATTAAGTAAAATAAACGAGTAAATGAATAAAGTAAAGTTATTTGCCAAGCTGCTCGGCTGCCCGAGCAGCTTGGACAATGTTAACTAAGGATTAAAGATCGGGGGTGTCCCCTCCGTATTGGTAAGAATTGCTATTTTAGTTTTCTTGAACTTTGTTGCCGCCAACAACCGTTACGAGGTCGTAGTAAGCAGCAGAATCAGCATCGTTCCAAACTGCATTTTCTGCATCAGCGGTGTTTTCGATATTTACGTTGTTTAAAACAATATCTGCACCTGCAACAGTCTTAACCATAATAGCGGCTTTCTTTTCGGTGTTGAAATCTGCATTGGAAACATTAAGAGTAACCTTTGCTACGTTTTCATTAGAATATTGTTCGTCAATCTTAATACCGCGACCAGGAGTGTTAACGGTTAAACCATCGATGGTTACAGTTTGACCTTCTGCTTGAATCCAAAGCGCATAGTAATTGCCCGTACCATTAATGGTTACGTTTTTCATATCAACAGCCTTACCGGTGTTAGTTAAAGCAACTTCCTTTTCAAAGGTTACATTTTCAAACACATAGTTGCAGTTTGCAAAAATAAGATCGTTAATGTTCCAAGTGGTGGAAGCGTTACCGGTGCTGTTCATAGAACCATTTTTAATAGTAATGGTTGCATCTGCGTTTTTCGCGCCGATTGCAGACATATAAGTAGTGGTAATGGTAAGCTTTTTACCGTTAAGATCGATAACGATAGAATCGGTTGCATCGCCACCAAGCTTGTATTCGCCGCTACCGGGAGTTTGAGAACCTAAAGATCCCATAGGAACTTCGATATCGTTTGCAAGCATAACGGAAATGTTTGCGCCCGTTCCCTTTACTGCTTCAGCAAATTCTTCAGCAGTGAAAACAACTGCAATGTCTTCAGCAACAACTTGCCATTTGGCACCGATCTTTACAGCCTTGT
>JAFOHH010000245.1 GCA_017421905.1 Clostridia bacterium | reverse complement strand
CCGCTACTAGCGGATGTTTTCCATAACCGTACCCGTAAAGAGGTTGGTATCTTGCAAAACAATGCCGAGAGAGCGACGCAAATCGGCCTTTTTAATTTTGTTGATGTTGATGCCGTCGTAACGCACTTTGCCGTCTGCAATGTCGTAGAAACGGTTAATGAGGTTGGTAATTGTCGTTTTACCCGCACCCGTTGCGCCGACGAAGGCAACCTTTTGACCCGGGCGAGCGTAAAGGGAAATATCGTGCAGAACGATTTTTTCAGGAACGTAACCGAAATCGACCTCTTCGAGCACGATATCGCCGCGGAGAAGGGTGTAGGTAATCGTGCCGTCTTCTTTATGAGGATGCTTCCACGCCCAAATACCCGTGCGATTATCGCATTCGGTAAGATTGCCGTTTTCGTCGTAAGTGGCGTTAACCAAGGTAACGTAGCCCTCGTCTACCTCAGGCTGCTCGTCTAAAATGGTAAAAATGCGAGCCGCACCCGCTTGCGCCATAGCAATCGCGTTAATTTGGTTGGAAACCTGGCTAACCTGACCCGAAAACTGACGCGCCATATTCAAAAAGGAAATAACGACGGGAATCGTTAGCACGTTGGTGATAGATCCGGTAGTAAAAAGGGAGGAAATGGATAAGTTCCACTCTCTACCGTTAAACCAAATGAGGAGCGCACCGCCAACGAAGGCGAGAAGAACGTACAGCATATTGCCGATGTTGTTTAAAATAGGCATAAGCGTGTTGGCATATTTGTGCGCTTGGTAGGCGTTTTCAAACCAATCCTCGTTGACTTTGTCAAAGTCGGCAATCGCTTCGTCTTCGTGATTAAAAACCTTAATGACCTTTTCGCCGGACATAGATTCTTCGATATACCCTTCCAGCTTGCCGACGGAGCGTTGCATTTTTAAGAAGTATTTTGCGCTGCCGCCGCCTACCTTTTTGGTTACGGTAAGCATAAGGAAAACGCCGAAGAGTACGACGAGGGTAAGCCATAAGCTAAAGGAGATCATCGTGCCGAACACCACGCTGAGCGTGATAACGGAAGAGCATAGCGCAGGGATGGTTTGCGAAATAAGCATGCGCAACACGTCGATATCGTTGGTGTAGTAGCTCATGATATTGCCGTGTGTGTGCGTATCGAAATAGCGAATGGGAAGCGTTTGCATTTTGTTAAACATCTTCTCACGCGTCTTTTTCAAAAAGCCTTGGGTAACGCGCGCCATAATTTGCGTGTAAATAAGGGTTGCCGTTACGTTGATGAGATAGGTGGTTGCCATCAGCGCAATGCAGGTAATAACCCCGCTCC
The DNA here is from genome assembly GCA_017421905.1 of Clostridia bacterium. GTDB lineage: Bacteria > Bacillota > Clostridia > Christensenellales > Borkfalkiaceae > SIG402. Next base: position 6,430 of record JAFOHH010000245.1, on the reverse strand, counting down.
AACCGGCAGCAAAATCGACGAGGGCAAGTTCGATTTCCTCGTACAAGTTCTTCATGAAAATACCGCCAACCGAGCCGGATACTGCCGATAAAATAAGGCATACGGCAACGACGATTAGCTGCTTTTTATAATCGGATAATAAAAGCTTTAATAAGCGTTTAGTCGTACCCTTGGGTGCTTTTTGCGCAGGTACGCCGCGCATTCCTCTCATAGGACCTGCCATTAGTTCGCACCTCCTTCCGAAACGCGATTTTGCATTTCGTAAATTTCGCGGTACGAGCCGCCTTGCTCCATTAACTGCTCGTGATTGCCCATCGCCTCGATTTTGCCGTTTTCCATCATAATAATAAGATCGGCATCTTGCACGGAGGCAACGCGTTGGGCAATGATAATTTTAGTGGTTTGGGGAATGAATTTTTTAAGACCCGCACGGATGAGCGCATCCGTTTTGGTATCGACTGCCGACGTAGAATCGTCTAAAATAAGAACCTTGGGTTTTTTAAGCAGAGCACGCGCAATGCAAAGGCGTTGCTTTTGCCCGCCGGAAACGTTGCTACCGCCTTGCTCGATAAAGGTATCGTAGCCATCGGGAAAGCCTTGGATAAATTCGTCCGCTTGCGCTAATTTGCAGGCGGTAACGATTTCTTCGTCCGTGGCGTTGGGGTCGCCCCAGCGCAAATTTTCTTTAATCGTACCCGAAAAGAGCACGTTTTTTTGCAGGACGACGGAAATAGCGTCGCGCAGGGTTACAAGGTCGTATTCTCTAACGTCTTTGCCGCCCACCTTAAGGCGACCTTCGGTTACGTCGTACAAACGGCAAATAAGGTTGACGAGGGTGGTTTTAGAAGAACCCGTACCACCGAGAACGCCTACCGTTTGCCCCGATTCTATTTTTAAATTGATATCGCTAAGGGCGAATTTTTCGGCATGCTTGTTATATTTAAAGCTTACGTTTTCAAATTGAATGCTACCATCTGCAACGGTGGTAAGCGCGTTTTCGGGACTGACGATATCGCTGTTTTCGTCCAAAACCTCTACTATACGGCGTGCAGACGCTGCGCTGAGCGTGATGGTTACCATAATCATGTTGAGCATCATAAGACTCATGAGCACCTGCATGGAATACATGAGGAGAGAGGAGAGCGCTTCTACGTTAATGCCGCCGTAATGGGAGGTATCTCCCCCGCAGGCGATAATTGCCTTTGCACCGAAAAAGGCGATGGCAATCATGGCACAGTAGATGGCAACGTTCATCATGGGGCTGGAAAGGGCAATAATTTTTTCCGCATGGGTAAAATCGGAACGAACGCCTTCTGCAGCGTCGTCAAACTTTTTCATTTCGTGCTCTTCTCTTACGTAAGCCTTTACGACGCGTGCACCCTTAATATTTTCCTGAATGGAATTGTTGAGCTTATCGTAACGCTTAAATACGCTAGTGAATAGCGGGCGAACCTTTTTGAAAATCATAAAGAACCCGAACGCGAGCACGGGGATAATTACTACGAAAATAAAGGGGAGCTTGGGATGCAGGGAAAACGCCGCAACGACGGAGAATATCAGCATAAGAGGCGAACGAATTGCCGTGCGGATAATCATCATAAAGGATTGCTCTACGTTGGTTACGTCCGTAGTTAAGCGGGTTACGAGGCTGGTGGTGGAAAATTTATCGATATTGGAAAAGGAAAAATCTTGCACCGAGCAGTATATGTCGCGGCGCAGGTTTTTAGCAAAGCCGGAGGAGGCTTTTGCGCACGTTGTGCCGGCTATTGCCCCAAAAGCAAGCGAGGTTAGCGCCATAAGAAGGAGTAAAAAGCCGTAAATAAACACGTATTTCATACTTCCGCTTGTTGCAACCGCCTCTCTGATATGCTGAACGAGCTTTACCGTGATTAAGGGCATGGAAACTTCCATAGCTACTTCTCCCACGATAAAAATTGGGGTTAGAATTGCGTATTTTTTATATTCTCTTACGCTGCGCATCAGTTTTTTCAAAATCATCGCATTCTCCTTTTGGCGGCAAACCTCCGCCGATTATTAGGCACAAAAAAGACGGAAGTGCTCCTGCGTTTGCATCCGTAAGCAAGCAAGAACATTCCGCATCTCCATTTCTTCTTCTCTCGTATAAATTTTGGAAAATTTTACCGTATTTAATATTATACCCCTTACGCGCGAAAATCGCAACTGTTTTTATGGACGTAGAAAAGAAAAAAAGTCCTTTTTTTTCTACACTTTCCCCTTGCGAAAACGAAAAGGATTTGGTATAATAAAGGAGTGTTTTATACAAGGAGAGAAAAAATGAACAAAATCGGCTTTGACAGCGATAAGTATTTGAGCTTGCAGTCGGAAAAAATTCTGCAACGCATTTCGGGGTTTGGCGGTAAGCTGTACATCGAATTTGGCGGTAAGCTGTTTGACGACTATCACGCTGCCCGCGTTTTGCCGGGCTTTGCCCCCGACAATAAAATTAAAATGCTAAAAAAGCTGAAGGACGTAGCGGAAATCGTTATCGTTATCAGCAGTAAAGACATTGAAAAGAATAAAATGCGCGCCGATTTGGGCATTACTTACGACCAAGAAGTAATCCGCCTTATCGAGGTGTTCCGCTCCTACGGGCTGTACGTTGGCAGCATCGTTCTCACCCGTTTTTCGGAGGACGATCAGCAAGCAAAGCTTTTCCAAAAAAAGCTGGAACGCAAAAAAATTAAGGTGTACCACCACTACTCTATTGCCGGATACCCCCACAACGTGCAGCATATCGTAAGCGACGACGGCTTTGGCAAAAACGAGTATATTGAAACCAAGCGCGACCTTGTAATTGTAACCGCACCCGGTCCGGGCAGCGGCAAAATGGCAACCTGCCTTTCGCAATTATATCAAGAACACAAGCGCGGACATAAGGTTGGCTACGCTAAGTACGAAACCTTCCCCGTATGGAATCTCCCCTTAAACCACCCTGTAAACGTAGCGTACGAAGCGGCAACTGCCGACCTTTCGGATATGAATATGATTGACCCGTGGCACCTTGCGGCTTACGGCGAAACGGCGGTAAATTACAACCGCGACGTGGAAATTTTCCCCGTGCTTAACTCTATTTTCGAGCAGATTATGGGAACCTCGCCCTATAAATCGCCCACCGATATGGGCGTTAATATGGTGGGCTTTGCTATTTCCGACGAAGAGGCGGTAATCGAGGCTTCGAAACAAGAGGTAATTCGCCGTTACTATAAAGCGCTTATGACCGAGCGCAGGGAAAACAAAGACCCTGTGGAATCGGAAAAAATTGAGCTTTTGATGCAAGCGAACCGCATTTCCGTAACCGACCGCAAATGTGCCGTTTACGCAGAGGATATGGCAAAGAAGAAAAAATGCCATTGTGCGGCGATTGAGCTGCCCGACGGTAACCTTTGCTACGGCAAAACGGGCAAGCTGTTCGGTTGCTCCAGCGCGATGCTGTTAAACGCTTTAAAAACGGTGGCAGGAATCCCCGACGAGGAGCAAATTATCAGCCCCGAAGCGATTGAGCCCATTCAAAAATTAAAGGTAGAATATTTGGGTAGCAAAAACCCCAACTTGCATATCGACGAAATGCTCATTGCCCTTTCTATGAGCGCGGCAACGAGCGAAAACGCCAAAAAGGCGATGGAGGCCTTGCCCAAGCTAAAGGGCTGCGAGGTACATACCACCGTTCTTCTCACCCGCGGCGATGAAAAGATGTTCCGTAAAATCGGCGTAAATCTCACCTGCGTACCCGTAGTCGATTCGCACTAAAGCCGCTTGATAACGAGCCGCTTGTTAACGAGCCGTTTGATAACGCGCGCTATTATCCTTTCCCTTTTGGGAAAAAACATTCTTGTAAGAAACGCCCCTCCACCACGGAGAGGCGTTTTTATTGCCGTAGATTGCTATCATTACAGGAACGTTTTATTGAAATATCCCCTGCCCACAAAAAAACGCCTCCCCAAAACGGGGAGGCGTAATTTACTTTTAAATTTTGCCGTTATGCATTTTTCTTTCTGGTAAGGAAGAACATAGCTGCAGCCAGCGATACGAGGAGGAGCATCATGCCGCCTGCGTTGTTGCCGCCATCCGTGGGAGCAACCGTACCGCAAGATTTTCCGCCGCCTTGATTAGAGGTGGAGGGCTCTTCGGAAGGTTCAACCGTAGGTTCTACGGTGGGTTCTACGGTAGGCTCTACGGTAAGTTCTACAGTAGGCGTAACGGTGGGGAGAACTTTTGCTTCTACCGTAACGGTAATGGTGGTATTGATAGAACCAACCGAAACGGTTACGTAGTTATCGCCTGCGGCAAGAACGGTTACTTCGTCTGCCATGGTAAGAACAAACTCATCGAGGCGGGCGGTAGAACCGTCGTTATACTTACCTACTACGGCAACGTATTCGTAAATGGTTTCTAACAACGTGCCTTCGTACAAAATAACGCCGTTCGTATAAATGCCGGCAGTAATATATTGTAAAATGGGCTCTACTGCCGTAACGGTAATGGTAGTGGTAAGCTCGCCAACGGTTACGATTACTACGTTATCGCCTGTTTTCAACGTCGTTACATCGCTTGCCAAAGAAATTTCAAATTCTTCTACGGCTACTTCGCTGCCGTCGTTATTCACACCCGAAACGGTAACAAACTCTTTAATCGTATCCACCGTTGCGCCTCTGTAAATTACAGTTTCGCCAGCATCGAACGCAGCGGTAATTTGTGCCAAAGCAACTTTTTTAACAACGATTTCAATACTGCCTACTTGCGTATCGAAATCGACAAAGACGGTGTTTTTACCTGCGACAAATTCGGTAGCTTCTTCATCCAAATAAAGGAGGTAATCGGTAACTTCCACTTCGACGCCGTTGCTATACGTTGCGATAACGGTAAGAGCGGCTTTTACGTCTTCTAACGTGGAAGAGGTATAGAATTCTGCTTCTTCGTCAATTTCGACGGAAAAACCGGTTAGCGTTGCCTCCGTAACGGTAACCGTAAAGGTTGCGGAAACGCCCTGTGCGGTTACGGTAATTTCGCTTTCGCCTACGGTAAGCGTACCGGAAAGCTCGTAGCTCGATCTCTTTTCCGAACCGTCGTTATAACGAACCTTTACGGAAAGGAATTGTTTAAGATCGTCCAAGTTGGTAGTGGTGTAAATAGCCGTATCTTCGTTTTCGTAGGTTACGAGAACTTCTATTGCTTTATATTCGTCGGTAGCAATGGTGAGGGTATCGCTAAAGCCTGCCATGGTTACGGTAACTTCCGTTTCGGGAATCGTAACTTCTGCAGATAAGGTAACCGTGGATGCTGCGCCTACGAGGCTACCCGTTTCGTCTACTAAAACAGCGCCAAAACGATCTTTTACGGAACGGATGTCCTTTCCGGCAAGTAAGGGGAGGTCGCTATTGTAGTAAGCTTGGATAGCTGCCCCTTGCGCTTCTACCGTGGTGGTAAGAGGAAGGGTGCGGTTTGTAAGCGTTTTTAAAATGGTTTGCGCGTAGATACGCGAGAGATAATCGTTGGGGTGGTTAAAGTTGTTACCCGACGTATCGCGGAAGTTTTTGCCCGTACCCGTTTTTTCGAGATACCATTCGCGGAAGCCGAATTGGTTCGCGGAGGATTTATCTTCCATACGGGTAAGACCCATTACTTGTTGGTGAATTTTGGAAACGTCTGCAACGGCAAGACCGGGGCCTTCGTAGGAAAGGAAGGCTTCTGCCATGCCGACAAGACACATGTTTCTATCTTCGCCTTGCTTACGGACGGTATCTACGTGTTGCATCATAGGCGATACGAGGATAATTTCCGCATTGGGGCAAGCAGCCTGCAAGCCGGCGATTAATATCTTAGTAAACGCTTCGTTATAATAACCGTTGGAGGTACCGGAGTCGTTCATACCGAATGCGAGAACGATGAGGTCGGGGTTAAAGGGAACGACGTAATCGCGATAAGCGGCGTAGTTTGCGCTTTCTACCGCGCCGTGGCCGCCAAACGCCCAGCCTGCGCCCGTGCCGCCAAAGCCAGAGCTTTGCAGGTTAACGTCTGCTTGGGGATAGAGGGCTTGAAGAGCCTCGCCAAGGAGCATTGCCCAGCTTTTTTGACCTGCCGCACGGGTAAGATCGTTTACACCAAAGGGGTGGCCGGTGGTAGATGCGCCCTCCGTAATGGAGTCGCCAAAGGTTACGATATTGACGTTTTCGCCGCTTTCCAGCTTAGCAAGCGTTTTGGGGAGCAAGGAAGACTTGGTTTCGGGCTTGGTAATTTTGTTATCGGGAACAAAGGTATAGGTTACTTTAACCTGTCTTTCGTGCCAGAGGTTGTCGGCTTGATAATAAACGCCGAGCGCACCGCCCGAATTGTATGCGTTATACGCCATTACAGGGATAGCAGAGCCTTCGGGAATGGCGAGCTTGCCTGCCGTGGTTACGGTGTAATCCTT
>JAFOHH010000244.1 GCA_017421905.1 Clostridia bacterium | reverse complement strand
GGCTACGGCGGGGACGGTTTTTCCGCAAGCGAGTTTTCCCAAATTTCCGCAAGCGAGTTTTCCCAAAACGGGTTCCCCGCAGGTGCGGAAGGAAACGCGGGAGAAAAAGAGGTACAAACGCAATTTACCAAATGTCCTTCCTGTGGGGCGAATATGGTTTTCGACCCCAAAACGCAAGGGCTGAAATGTCCGTACTGCGCAACCGTGCAAATTTTAGAGGGGGAGGCGAAAACGACGGAGATTGCTCTTTCCGATGCGCTCCTTGCCTCGCAAAACTGGGTGGAGGAAACCACGGTGTTCGAATGCACCAACTGTTCGGCGCGCGTGGTGTTAGAGTCGGGCGAAACGGCAAAGAATTGCCCCTTTTGCGGAACGACGAACGTCGTGCCGTCTAAGGAGCTTTCCGGCGTAAAGCCCAACGGCGTGCTGCCCTTTACCCTTGCTCTGGAAGAGGCAAACCAAAAAGCCAAACGCTGGGCAAAGAAAAAGCTATTTGCGCCGCGTAAGTTCAAAAAAAATCTTGCGCCCCAAAATCTTGCGGGGGTGTACACGCCCTGCTTTACCTTCGATAGCGCAACCAAATCCTCCTACCGCGGCAGGCTGGGCGAGCGGTACACCGTTACCGTGCGCGACAGTAAGGGGCGTTCTCATACCGAAACGCGCATCCGCTGGTTTTACGTCAACGGGCAAATTGATTTAGCCTTCGACGATATTTTAGTAAATGCGGGCGGAAGGCTAGATCAAAAAACCTTGGAAAAGTTGCGCCCTTACGATACCAACAACGGCAAGGCGTATCGGCACGAATATCTTTCCGGCTTTATGGCAAGCCATTACGAGCGGCCCGTAACCGAAATGTGGGAGGAGGCAAAGGGGCAAATCGATGAGCGCATCCGCAGCGCCATCGTCAGCCGCTACCATGCCGACGAGGTGGATTATTTGGAGGTTTATACCGAGCATAACGACGTAACCTATAAATACGTGCTCCTTCCCGTATACGTGGGCAATTTTACATATTCCAAAAAAACTTACAATTTTTTCGTAAACGGAATCAGCGGAAAAGTGGCGGGAAAAACGCCAATTTCGCCTCTCCGCGTGCTTTTTGCCGTTTTAATGGGAATTTTCGCCCTAGCCCTAGTGGTCGTTCTTTTACAAAACTCCTAAATATTGTGGTTGAAAGAAAAGGTACGCCTTTTTTGCAAAAAATTTAAAAAAATGCAGAAAAACGCTGAAAAATATTTGACTTTTTTTTTGAGCTGCGGTATAATATGTGGGCTGTGTAATAAGGGTTGAGGTAGAAAGTTACTTTAAAGTCCTTTGGACAAGATAATTTCTACTGACAAATGTGAGAGTTAAACTCTTGCGACTAACAACTGATAATAAAGGAATTTAAGCCATTCACAGCACGAAGTATGCCCGAATGGCTTTTCTTATGGGTTTATCAGGACACACACGGCAGCGTTGACACGAATGTTAGTATAAAATGGAGGTCAGAAAAACAATGTCGAGTCAGAAAATCAGAATCAAGTTGGCAGCATACGATCACGAGCTGGTAGACGCAGCAGCAGCTAAGATCGTAGAAACGATGCAAAAAGCAGGCGCTAAAATCAGCGGACCTATTCCCCTTCCTACGGAAAAGGAAATCGTAACCATTCTCCGCTCTCCTCACAAATACAAGGATAGCCGCGAACAGTTTGAAATCCGCACCCACAAAAGACTGATCGATATCTACTCGCCCAATGCGAAGATTTTGGATAGCATCCACCTTCCCGCAGGCGTTGATATCAAAATCAAATTATAAGAAAAATTTTTATAGGAGGATGAACTTTATCTATGAATAAAGCAATCATTGCTAGAAAGTTAGGTATGACGCAGGTTTTTTCCCCGGAAGGAAAAGTAATTCCCGTCACGGTAGTCGAAGCCGGTCCTTGCCCGGTCGTACAAATCAAAACGCTTGAGAGAGACGGTTACACAGCAATTAAACTTGGTTTCTCTGAAGTAGCTGAAAAGTACGTCAACAAGCCCGACCTCGGTCAATTCAAAAAGGCTGGCGTAAAGCCCCAAAAGTATCTCAAAGAATTCAGAACGGACGCAGAAGGCGTAGAAGTCGGCAGCGTAATCACGGTAGAAACCTTTGCAGAAGGCGATAAGGTAGACGTTTCCGGTCTTACTCGCGGTCGCGGTTACACCGGTGTTATCCAAAGATGGAACGCACACAGACTGATGAGCACGCACGGCGTTGGCCCCGTACACAGAGAAGTAGGCTCTATGGGTGCAAACAGCTCTCCCTCTAGAGTATTTAAGCAAAAGCACATGCCCGGTCAATACGGTCACGAAAAGGTAACCGTACAAAACCTTGAAATCGTTAAGGTAGACGTGGCAAGAAACGCACTTCTCATCAAAGGCGCGATTCCCGGACCTAAGGGAAGCGTAGTCACCATCACTTCCACGGTGAAATAAGGTAAGGAGCGTACGAAACAATGGCAAAAATCAACGTTTATAATATGGACGGCACGGTAAAAGAAGAACTCGAACTTTCCGAAATCTTCTCTTGCGAATATAACGAAGCAGTTATCCACCAAGCCGTCGTTGCAAGAATGGCTAACGAACGCCAAGGCACGAAGAGCACTCTTACGAGAAGCGAAGTTCGTGGCGGCGGCATTAAGCCCTGGAGACAAAAGGGAACTGGCCGCGCACGTCAAGGTTCTATCCGTGCTCCTCAATGGATTAAGGGCGGCGTAGTATTCGCACCCAAGTCCAGAGACTTTAGCAAGAAGATGAACATCACCGCTAAGCGCGTTGCTCTCTTCTCTGCACTTTCTAAAAAGGTAGCCGACAACGAAATCATCGTCCTCGACGATCTCACCGTAACCGGCAAAACCAAAGAAATGGCAACCCTTCTTAAAACCTTTAACCTCGATAAGAGAACGCTGCTCGTTATGGCTGACAGCAACGAATTGGTTAGAAGATCTGCCGCTAACATCGAAAAGCTTTCCACGCTCCCCGTGGAACAGATTAACACCTACGACGTAGTAGCAAACCAAAAAATTCTTACTACCGTAGCTGTTATCAAGAAACTTGAGGAGGTCTACGGAGAATAATGAACGCTCAGGAAATTATTTTAAAGCCCCTTCTTTCCGAAAAAAGCTATGCGGGCATCGCAGACAAGGTTTACACCTTCGTTGTTGCGACCAAGGCAAACAAAACCGAAATTAAGAATGCCGTTGAAGAGTTGTTCGAAGTTGAAGTAGAAAGCGTTCGTACGGCAAGAGTGCACGGCAAAAAGAAGAGAATGGGCCGCTACGAAGGTACGACCTCTTCTTACAAAAAAGCCGTAGTTACCTTAAAGAGCAGCAGCAAGGCAATCGCCTTCTTCGAATCGCTGTCCTAATCGGAGGAAAGAATTATGGGTATTAAGAGATATAAACCGACTTCCGCGGCTCGCCGCTTTATGTCGGTAAGTACGTACGAAGAAATCACGACCACTACCCCTTGCAGAGCACTTCTCGAAGATCAGAGAAAAACGGGCGGTCGTAACTCCTACGGTAGAATCACCGTTCGTCACATCGGCGGCGGCAACAAGAGAAAATACCGTATCATCGACTTTAAGAGAAATAAAGACGGAATCCCCGCAACGGTTAAAACCATCGAATACGATCCTAACAGAACGGCAAACATCGCTCTTCTTGCTTATGCAGACGGCGAAAAGAGATACATTCTCGCGCCCGTAGGTCTTTCGGTTGGCGACGTGCTCCTTTCCGGTCCCACCGCAGATATCAAGGTTGGTAACGCACTTTCCTTTGAAGATATCCCCGTTGGTACGTTGGTTCACAACATTGAACTTCAACCCGGCAAAGGCGGTCAAATTGCAAGATCCGCTGGTATTTCCGCTCAACTTATGGCAAAAGAAGGCGCATACGCAACCATCAAAATGCCTTCCGGCGAAATGCGCTACGTTCCCGTTCGTTGCAAAGCAACTATCGGACAAGTTGGTAACGTAGATCACGAAATCGTTCGCGTAGGTAAAGCTGGTAAAACCCGTCACATGGGTATCCGTCCTACCGTTCGCGGTTCTGTAATGAACCCCTGCGATCACCCCCACGGTGGTGGTGAAGGTCGTGCTCCCATCGGTAGATCCGGTCCTGTTACGCCTTGGGGTAAACCTGCTCTCGGTTATAAGACCAGAAAGCATAAGAATAAGAGCAACAAGCTCATCATTAAAAGAGTAAACTAACGGAGGATTGAGGTAACATGAGTAGAAGTGTTAAAAAAGGCCCTTATGTGGAAGCGAAGCTCTTAAAGAGAATCGAAGACCTCAACGCGGCTAACGATAAGAAAGTTTTAAAAACCTGGTCCAGAGCCTCCACGATCTTCCCCCAGATGGTAGGACATACGATTGCCGTTTACGACGGAAGAAAGCACGTTCCTGTATACGTCACCGAAGATATGGTAGGATGCAAGCTCGGAGAATTTGCTCCGACCAGAACCTTCAAGGGCCACGCCGGCGAAAAGACGACGGGCGCTAGATAAGGAGAGACATCATGGCTAAAAGAATGAAAGAAAAGGCAGCAAGAATTGCAGCCACGAAAGACAGAAGACCTAGAGCGGTTGCGAAATACGTTCGCATGTCCCCCTTTAAGGTGAGAATCGTTTTGGATCTTATCCGCAATAAAAGCTACAAAGAAGCGGTTGCAATTTTGGAAAATATCCCCCAAGTTGCGGCAGAACCCATCTTAAAAGCAGTTAAGAGCGCAGGTGCAAACGCAGAACACAACCTCCACATGAACAAAGACGAATTGAAGGTTGCAGCTTGCTATGCAGACCAAGGCCCCACGGCAAAACGCGTTCAACCGATGTCGAAAGGCAGAGCATACAGCATTTTGAAGCGTTCCAGCCACATCACCGTGATTTTGGACGCAGCGAAGTAAGGAGGCCATTATGGGACAAAAAGTTAATCCGCACGGACTTAGAGTTGGCGTAATTAAACCTTGGGATACCCAATGGTACGCAGGCAAGAAAGAATTTGCCGCTAACTTAAAAGAAGATTACGAAATCAGAAATTTCTTAAAGAAAACCTACTACGGCGCAGCAATTTCCAAAATTGTAATTGAAAGAGCTGCTGCAAGAATCGTAGTAACCCTTTACACTGCTCGCCCCGGTGTTTTAATCGGTAAAGCTGGCAGCGAAATCGAAGTAATGAAAAAGAGCCTTGTTAAGGTAACCAAGGGCAAAACCGTTGTCGTTAACATTATGGAAGTTAAAAAGCCTGATGCAGACGCTCAACTCGTTGCTGAATCGGTTGCTGCACAGCTCGAAAAACGTGTATCCTTCCGCCGCGCAATGAAGCAATCTATCGGTCGTTCCATGCGCACCGGCATCAAGGGTATGAAAATTATGGTAAGCGGCCGTTTGGACGGTGCAGAAATCGCACGTTCCGAACAATACCATGAAGGATCCATTCCTCTCCAAACGCTCCGCGCTGATATCGACTACGGCTTTGCAGAAGCACACACCACCTTTGGTGTAGTTGGTATTAAGGTTTGGATTTACAAAGGCGAAGTTCTTGGCGCATCCAAGAAAAAAACCGAAGGAGGCGTTGAATAATTATGTTAATGCCCAAAAGAGTTAAAAGAAGAAGAGTACACCGCGGCAGAATGACGGGTGCTGCTCACAAAGGTAATAAGATTGCATACGGCGAATACGCTCTCGTTGCATTAGAACCGGCTTGGGTTAAATCCAACCAAATCGAAGCAGCACGTATCGCAATGACCCGTTTTATTAAACGTGGTGGTAAAGTATGGATCAACATCTTCCCCCACAAGCCTATCACCAAAAAGCCCGCTGAAGTCCGTATGGGTAGCGGTAAAGGTTCGGTAGAATACTGGGTAGCTGTTGTTAAACCGGGCAGAGTTTTATTTGAAATGTCCGGCGTTGACGAAGCGATTGCAAGAGAAGCTATGCGCCTTGCAGGTAACAAACTTCCTATCAAAACGAAGTTCGTTAAAAAGGAAACCGAGGTAAACGCAGATGAAAATTAAAGAAATCAAGAATATGACCGATGCAGAATTGCAGGTCAAACTGAGCGATTTGCAGAAAGAACTTTTCCAACTTCGTTTCAATCACGCAACCGGTCAACTCGCTAGCCCTGCATCCCTTGCTAACTGCAAAAAGGATATCGCTAGAGTTAAAACGGTTATCCGTGAAAGAGAACTCAAGGCGTAACCGGAGGATATAACGATGGAAAGAAATTTAAGAAAAGAAAGAGTCGGATATGTAGTTTCCGACAAAATGGATAAAACCGTCGTAGTAGCGATCGAAGAAAAGAGCAAACATCCTCTTTACAAGAAAACGATCACGAAGACCAACCGCTTCAAAGCTCACGACGAAGAAAACCAATGCGGCGTTGGCGATAAGGTTCGCATCGTAGAATGCAGAAAACTTTCCGCTGACAAGTGTTGGAGAGTTGCCGAAATCATCGAAAAGGCAAGATAAGGACGTATAAGGAGATAATGCCATATGATACAACCCCAAACCAGGCTGAAAGCGGCCGATAACTCCGGTGCGAAAGAAATCATGTGCATCAGAGTCCTCGGTGGTTCGTTCAGAAGAACCGGCAACATCGGAGACGTTATTGTTGCAAGCGTAAAAACTGCTACCCCCGGCGGTGCAGTAAAGAAAGGCGACGTAGTGAAAGCGGTTATCGTAAGAACCAGCAAGGGCATCAGAAGACCCGACGGTACTTATATTAAATTCGACGAAAATGCAGCGGTTATCATCGATAACCAAAAGCAACCGAAAGGTACCCGTATCTTTGGACCGATCGCACGCGAACTGAGAGATAAAGACTATATGAGAATCATCTCTCTTGCTCCGGAAGTGTTATAAGGAGAAGGCCATGATAGCAAAAATTAAGAAAAACGATACCGTTAAAGTTATTGCAGGTAACGACGCAGGTAAAACCGGTAAAGTAATCGGCATCAACCGCGAAAAAGGTACTGCAACGGTAGACGGAATCAACATTCAAAAGAAACATAGAAAAGCACGCAGCGCACAAGAAACCAGCAGAATCGAAGATATGCTCGGCCCTGTAGACCTTTCCAACCTCATGGTTGTATGCCCCACCTGCGGCAAAGCCGTAAGAGTTGGCATCACCGTTGTAAAGGATGAAAACGGCAAGGATAAAAAGGTTCGCGTTTGCAAAAAGTGCAATGCTGTAATCGACAAAACTGCAGAAGCAAAGGCAGCTAAAAAGGCAGTAAAGAAAACTGCAAAAGCCGCTGAAGAAGCTGCAGAACCCGCTAAAAAAGCTCCCCGCAAAACGGCTGCTAAAAAGGCAGAAGGTGCTGCTACCGAAGTAAAGAAGGCACCCCGCAAAACCGCAGCTAAAAAAGCGGATGCTGAATAAGAAGAGAGGTACTGAAAAATGGAAATTAACAGAATTCAGGAAAACTATAGAAAGGAAGTAGTTCCTTACCTCTTAAAGCACTTTAACTACACCAACGTAAACCAAGTACCCAAGCTTGATAAAATCGTTATCAACACCGGTCTTGGCGACATTAAAGATAACGCAAAGAGCGTACAAATCGCTCAAGCAGAGCTCGCTGCAATCGCAGGTCAAAAGCCCGTTTTAACGCAAGCAAGCAAGGCAGTTGCAAACTTTAAAATCCGTCAAGGTCAAAACGTTGGTATGAAGGTTACCCTCCGCGGTAAGAGAATGTACGAATTCTTCGATAAATTCGTTTCCATCGCTCTTCCCCGCGTACGCGACTTCAAAGGCGTTCCCTCCAAGTCTTTCGACGGAAGAGGTAACTACGCACTCGGCGTAAAAGAACAGTTGATTTTCCCTGAAATTTCCTACGACCAAGTAGAAAAGATCAGAGGCTTCGATATCTGCTTCGTTACGACCGCAAAAACGGACGAAGAAGCACGCGAACTTTTGAAGGCACTTGGTATGCCCTTCAAAGCGTAAGGTAAGGAGACAGAACAATGGCTAAAAAATCAATGATCAATAAACAGCAGAGAACGCCGAAGTTCTCTACGAGAGCTTACACGAGATGCAGCATTTGCGGCAGACCCCACGCGGTTCTTCGCAAATACGGTATTTGCCGTATCTGCTTTAGAAATCTGGCTTACAAAGGTCAGATCCCCGGCGTAAAGAAAGCAAGCTGGTAAAAGGAGGACAGAACTGTGACAGATCCTATTGCAGATATGCTCACGCGCATCAGAAACGCGTTGACTGCGAAACACGATACCGTTGAAATGCCCGCTTCTAAAATGAAAAAGGCAATCGCAGACATTTTGCTTAGCGAAGGTTATATCAGCGGCGTAGAAACCGTTGAAGAAGGCGTTCAAGGCAAAATCGTTATCACTTTGAAATACGGCCCCAAAAAGGAAAAGGTTATTTCCGGATTAAAGAGAATCAGCAAGCCCGGCCTCCGCGTATACGCAGGCTGCGACGAGATCCCCAGCGTTCTCGGCGGACTTGGTATTTCCATTCTCTCCACCTCCAAGGGCGTTATGACCGGCAAGGCAGCAAAGGCTGCTAAGTGCGGTGGCGAAGTTCTCGCATACATTTGGTAAGGAGGAATAGAGATGTCTAGAATCGGTAAAGAGCCGGTACAAATCCCGGCAGGCGTTACCGTTGAAGTCAGCGGCAACGAAATGATCGTTAAAGGCCCTCTCGGTACTCTTACCCAAGCGTTCGACCCCGTTATCACCATTAAGGTAGAAGGTGCGGTTGCAACGTTAACGAGAGCAAACGACGAAAAAGAATCCAGAGCAAAACACGGCCTTTACAGAGCCCTTTTGCAAAACATGGTTACCGGCGTATCCAAGGGCTACGAAAAGGGCCTCGTAATTGCCGGCGTCGGTTTTAAAGTACAAAAGCAAGGTAACAACGTTGTGCTTAACGTAGGTTATAGCCACACCGTTGAATACAAAGCGGTAGAGGGTATCACCCTCGAATGCCCCAGCCAAACCGAAATTACCGTAAAAGGTATCAACAAAGAAACGGTTGGCCAAGTTGCGGCAGAAATCCGTTCGATCCGTAAGCCCGAACCCTACCACGGATACGGCATCCACTATAAGGATGAAGTAATCCAACGTAAGGAAGGTAAGACCGCGGGTAAATAAAGGAGCGTAAAATATGATTGCTAAGATTGATAAAAACGCAGACAGAAAGAAAAGACACCTGCGTGTCAGAAACAAAGTTAGCGGCACTGCTGAAATGCCCAGACTTTGCGTTTACAGAAGTTTGAACCACATCTATTGCCAGGTTATCGACGACGTTAAGGGTGTAACCCTTGCTGCTGCTTCCACTAAGGAAAAGGCTGTTGCTGCGGAAGTCGAAGGTAAAACCAAGGTTGAAGCGGCTAAAATCGTTGGCGCTGCAATTGCAAAAAAGGCAATTGAAAAAGGCATCGAAACGATCGTTTTCGACAGAGGTGGTTATCTTTACACCGGTCGTGTGCAAGCTCTCGCCGAAGGCGCTAGAGAAGCCGGACTGAAATTCTAAGGGAGGACAGTAAAATGGCAAGAGAGAACACCAGACCCGCCAGAGATAAAAAACAAGAAGACGACGGCCTCGTTAAAAAGCTGATTCAAGTAAACCGTGTAACCAAAACGGTTAAGGGCGGACGCAACATGCGTTTTGCTGCACTTGTAATCGTTGGCGACGGCAACGGCAAAGTTGGTCTCGGCATGGGTAAATCGAAAGAAGTTCCCGAAGCAATCGATAAGGCAACTGCACAAGCAAAACGCAATATGTTCGCAGTTGCTGTAAACGGTACTTCCATCCCCCACCAAGTACTCGGCGTATTCGGCCGCGGCAGCGTTCTTATGATGCCTGCTGCAGAAGGTACCGGTGTTATCGCAGGCGGTCCCGTTCGTGCGGTAATGGAAGCTGTTGGTATTAAGGATATCCGTACCAAATCTCACGGAACGAACAACCCGATCAACTGCGTAAAAGCAACGATTGAAGGTTTAAGAAGCTTAAAAACGGCTGCACAAGTAGCAGCGCTTCGCGGTAAAACCGTAGAAGAAATTTTAGACTGAGGAGGGCGACACCATGGAAAACAAGATTAAAGTGACGCTCGTAAGAAGTCCCTTCACCGGTACGAAAAAGCAACAAGCCGTTGTTTACGCACTCGGACTTCACAAAATCCGTCAGTTCAAAATTCACGAAGCAAACCCCTGCATCATGGGTATGATTGCAAAGGTTTCTCACCTCGTGAAGGTTGAAAACGTATAAGGAGAACAGACTATGAGACTTCATACCATTCAACCTGCAGAAGGCAGCACGAAGGAATGCAAAAGACTTGGCCGTGGTATCGGTTCCGGTCTTGGCAAAACCGCAGGTAAAGGTCATAAAGGTCAATGGGCTAGAAGCGGAGGCGGCGTAAGACCCGGCTTCGAAGGTGGCCAAATGCCTTTAACCAGAAAACTGCCCAAGCACGGTTTCAACAATCATTTTAGAAAAGTATACGCAATCGTAAACGTAGAAAAGCTTGCCGGCTTTGAAGCAGGTGCAACCGTTAACTACGACATCCTTATGGATTGCGGCCTTATTAAGAGAATTAAAAATAACGCCGGACTTAAAGTCCTCGGAAATGGCGAGCTTAACGTAGCTCTCACTGTAGAAGCAGCTAAGTTCTCCGAAACTGCGAAAGCAGCTATCGAAAAGGCAGGCGGCACCGTCGTTGTTGTTGAATAACAACACACGGGCTTCTTGCGGAGGTAAACATGTTTGAGACGTTAAAGAATGCATTCAAAGTAAAGGAGATTCGCACCAAAATTCTCATTACGCTTGCACTCGTGCTCGTATACAGAATCGGTTGCTTCATTCCCGTTCCGGGCATCGATAGCAAAGTGCTCTCCGAAAACTTGGCTGGTAACACGTATTTTAGTGTTATGAGCGCAATTACCGGTGGATCGCTTTCCCAAGGTACGCTTTTTGCTATGGGTATCGGCCCGTACATTAACTCTTCCATTATCATTCAACTTTTGTCTGTAGCGATTCCCTCGTTGGAAAGACTCAGCAAGCAAGGCGAAGAAGGAAGAAAGCAAATTGCAAAGATCACGCGTTACGTGGCCCTTGCTCTTGCGGTAGCACAAGCCCTCGGTATTCTTCTCAGCTTTGGTAACGGCGGCGCAATCGACTTTACGCTGTTCGGTACGAATGCTAAATGGGCTACCTACGCTTACATGACCGCTATTTACGCTGCAGGCTCTCTCCTTACCGTATGGATTGGGGAAAGAATTACCGAATATGGCGTAAGCAACGGTATTTCCATGCTCATCTTTGTTGGTATCCTTTCTACGGCTGGTACGTCGATTATCAACCAAATTACCTTAATCGGTTCTGACGATATGGCAATTTGGAGATTGATTGCGTTCCTTGCTGCAGTAATCGTAATTTTCTGCTGCATCGTTTACGTTGACCTTGCAGAAAGAAAAATTCCCGTACAATACGCAAAACAAGTTAAGGGAAGAAAGATGTACGGCGGTCAAAACACCGTAATTCCCATTCGCGTAAACGCAAACGGCGTTATGCCCCTCATCTTTGCGTTTGCAATTTTAAGCTTCCCCGACTTAATTTTCAATATGTTCTGGCCTACTAGCAACGCTGCAATTTGGTGGGCAATGCATATGGGAGCAGGCTCTTGGCCTTACAACATCGTTCTCGCATTGTTAATTTTAGGATTTGCTTATTTCTATGCGCAAATTCAATTCAATCCCGACGATATTTCCAAGAGCATTCAACAAAACGGCGGCTTTATCCCCGGTATTCGTCCGGGCAAACCCACCGCTCAGCATTTGAGAAGAATCAACAACCGCATTACGTTGTTCGGCGCAATCTTCTTGGCGCTTATCGCCTTAGTACCTACGCTGATCTTCACCGCGGTTGCCGGCACGGGCTCGTCGCTTATTAACGCGTTCTCCGCAACCGGTATGCTCATTATCGTATCCGTGGCTTTGGAATTTGATAAACAACTCCAATCCCAGATTATGATGAAGAACTATAAGGGCTTCTTGAAATAATATGAACGTAATTTTATTAGGACCTCCGGGTGCCGGCAAAGGCACCCAGGCGGTCAGAATCGCAGAAAAGTACAACGTTCCCCACATTTCTACGGGCGATATCTTCCGTAAAAACATCAAGGAACAAACCCCCATCGGCGTCGTAGCAAAATCTTACATCGATAAAGGTCAGCTCGTTCCGGACGAAGTCGTAATCGAAATCGTTCGCCTGCGCCTTGCCGAAGAAGATTGCAAAAACGGCTACCTGCTCGACGGATTCCCCCGCACCGTGCCCCAGGCCGAAGCGTTGGATTCCTTTACCAAGGTAGAAACCGTTTTAAACCTCGATATCGATTTGGATTTGTTAATGAAACGTTTAACGGGAAGAAGAGTGTGCGAAGCATGCGGCGAGTCCTATCACGTTTCCTTTATCGGCGACGCGAACACTTGCACCAAATGCGGCGGCACGCTTATTCAACGCTCGGACGATAACGAGGCGTCGGTTAACAACCGCTTAACGGCATACACTAACCAAACCGCTCCTTTAATTGCTTATTACAAGGAAAAGGGCGTGCTTTGCAACATTGCCGCTGCCGGTAAAATCGACGAAGTTTTCGGGGAAATTGAAAAAGCGCTCGGTTGAGCGAAAAGCGAGGAACTATGCAAAAAGATCCCGTGCAAATAGGAGAAATCGTTTACTGCCTAAAAGGACGTGATAGCGGAAGATATTTCGCCGTCGTTAAGGTAGAAGATGGTTTTTGCTATCTTGCCGATGGAAAGCATAGAAAAATCTGCAGCCCCAAAAAAAAGAAGGAAAAGCATCTTCAACCTACGGGTTGTAGAATCGAGGGCTATGCCGAAAGGGAGAAAGCGTTTGGAATTTCCAACCCCTTTCTTTCCAAGGCGCTTCGCCCCTATACGCAAAACTGAAATAGTTGGAGGAAAGATTGTGTCTAAAGATGATGTAATCGAAGCGGAAGGCGTCATTGAAGAAGCCTTACCCAATGCGAAGTTCATCGTAAAACTCACCAACGGTCATACGATTACAGCGTATATCTCGGGCAAACTGAGATTGCACTACATCAAAATCATTCCCGGTGATACGGTAAAGATTGAGATGAGCCCGTACGACCTGACGAAAGGCAGAATTATCTGGCGAAGCAAAGCCTAATCGCTTAATAAAAACGGAGGATATAACAATGAAAGTAAGACCGTCTGTCAAACCTATGTGTGATAAATGCAAAGTTATCAAAAGAGAAGGAAAAGTAATGGTAATTTGCAGCAAAAACAAAAACCACAAACAAAGACAAGGCTAACCTTAAACAAAACGACCAAAGCGCAAAGGGGCGCATTCCACTTTTTTGCCCTGCTGCGCGGAGGGATAACATATAAAATACAAACCGAAATAATTACGGAGGTATAACCAAATGGCACGTATTGCCGGTGTAGATTTACCCAGAGACAAAAGAGTAGAAGTCGGCATCACCTATATTTATGGTATCGGACTTCCCACTGCCAAGAAGATTATGGCAGAAACCGGTGTCAACCCTGACACGAGAGTTAAGGATCTGACCGAAAGCGACGTATCCAAACTCAGAGATTATATCGAACATAACCTGACTGTAGAAGGTGAACTTCGCAGCAAAGTAAGCTTAGACATCAAACGCTTGATGGAAATCGGCTGCTTCCGCGGTGTTCGTCATAGAAAGGGCTTGCCTGTAAGAGGTCAAAGCTCTAAGAGAAACGCGAGAACCAGAAAGGGTCCGCGTCGTACCGTTGCTAAGAAGAAGACGGCGTCTAAGTAATAGGAGGATGACATTATTATGGCAGTAAAAACCGTTACGAAAAAACGTAAAGAAAGTAAAAACATTGACAAAGGTCAAGTTCATATTCAGTCTTCCTTCAATAACACGCTCGTAACCATTACCGATATGAACGGTAACGTTATCAGCTGGTCCAGTGCCGGTTCTTTGAAGTTTAAAGGTTCTAGAAAGAGCACGCCCTTTGCAGCACAATCTGCAGCAGAAGACGCAGCTAAAAAAGCTATGGAACACGGACTCAGAACGGTAGAAGTATACGTTAAAGGCCCCGGCGCAGGTAGAGAATCTTCCATCCGCGCTTTAGCAACTGCTGGTCTTACCGTTACGTTGATTCAAGACGTTTCCCCCATCCCCCACAACGGATGCCGCCCCCCGAAGCGTCGTAGAATTTAAGGAGGAATGAAAAATGGCTAGATATACCGAATCCAAATGCCGCTTGTGCAGACGCGAAGGCGGAAAGCTCTTTTTAAAGGGCGATAAATGCTACGGAAATTCCTGTCCGTTTGAAAAGAGACCCGTTGCTCCCGGTCAACACGGTAGCGCACGCAAAAAGGTTTCCGAATACGGACTTCAACTTCGTGAAAAGCAAAAGACGAAGAGAATTTACGGCGTACTCGAAGGTCAATTCCATCACTACTACGAAATGGCAGACCGCATGAAGGGTATCACCGGTGAAAACATGCTTTCTCTTCTCGAAAGAAGACTTGACAACGTTATTTACAGAATGGGCGTAGGCGCATCCAGAAACGTTGCTCGTCAATTAGTAACGCACGCACACTTTACCGTAAACGGAAGACCCGTTAACATTCCTTCCTACCTCGTAAAGGCAGGCGACGTTATCGCTGTTAAAGAATCCAGAAAAGACAATAAATACTTTACCGAAATCAAACAGATGAAAAAGGGATCTATGCCCCAATGGCTGGATTTCAACCCCGAAAAGTTAGAAGGCAAAATCATTGCTCTGCCCAAGCGCGAAGATATCGACACGCAAATTGCAGAACACATGATCGTCGAATTGTATTCGAAGTAATCCACCCCTTGCATCAACTGAATGAAATTAGGAGGTAATTTCTTATGATGGAAATTGAAATGCCTAAGATTGAAGTAGAAGAAAGCGAAGATAAAAGCTACGCAAAAATTACGGTAGAACCGTTAGAACGCGGCTTTGGTTTAACGCTTGGCAACTGCTTGAGAAGAATTCTGCTTTCCGCTCTCCCCGGTGCGGCTGCACAAGGCATCCGTTTTGCAGACGGCGAAGTAAAGCACGAATTTTCCACGATTAAAGGCGTGAAAGAAGACGTAACCGAGCTTATCCTCAATTTCAAATGCTTAACCGTTAAAACGTCCACCTTGGACGAAGGCTTCCAAAAGGTTCTTACCTTAAAAAAGGAAGGTCCTTGCACGGTAACCGCAGGCGATATTGATCCGGATAGCGACGTAGAAATCTTAAACCCCGACCTGTATATCTGCTCGATTGACGAAGGTGGTAAGCTGGATATGGAAATCACCATCGGCCGCGGCAGAGGTTATATGGGCGCAAACTTTAATAAAAACGAGAACAACCCCATCGACTATATCGCAATCGATTCGCTCTATTCCCCCGCGAAAAAGGTTAACTACAACGTAGAAAACACCCGCGTAGGTCAAAGCACCGATTTTGATAAGCTTACAATGGAAGTTTGGACGAACGGCGCGTTCTCCGGCAGAGAAATCGTAAGCCTTGCAGCTAAAATTATGCGCGATCATATCGATTTGTTCGTAAATTTAAGCGACGCTATGGGCAAAATGGACATTCTCGTTAAGGGCAAAGAAGACCAAAAGTTAAAGATCCTCGAAATGAACATCGAAGATATGGATCTTTCGGTCCGCTCTTACAACTGCTTAAAAAGAGCAAATATTCACACGGTAGAAGACCTGTTGAAAAAGTCGGAAGACGATATGCTTAAGGTTCGTAACCTTGGTAGAAAGTCTTTGGACGAAGTTATCCAAAAGCTTGCCGGCTACGGTCTTGCTTTAAAGGAAAAGGAGGATTAATCAATGCGTAAATTAGGAAGAACCACCGAACAAAGACTGGCAGTTCTCAGAAACCAAGCCTCCAACCTTTTGTGGTACGGCAAACTTTCCACCACGAAGGCGAATGCTAAAGAATTGCAGTCCTACGTTGAAAAAATTATCACCACCGCTATTAATTCTTACATGGACACTAACGAAGTAACCCAAAAGAGAATTGATAAAGACGGTAACGAAGTAGAGGTAACCGTTGCAGTAGACGGCGCTAAAAAGCTGGCTGCAAGAAGAGCTATTATGAACAAGGTATACGACCTTCACGAAGTAAAAGGTCAAGACGAAAGCCGTACCGCGTTCAAGGCAAGAATCGGCAACGTTAAGCACCCCTTAATCGAAAAAATCTTCAACGAAATCGCTCCCAAATATGCTGAACGTAAAGAAGCGCTCGGTCAAGGTGGCGGCTACACGAGAATTTATCTCAACGGCCAACGCCGCGGCGACGCTGCAGACGTAGCTATTATCGAGCTTATCTAATCGAAGATAACGTTTCCAAAAACGTCGTACGGATTCCGTACGGCGTTTTTTTGTGGGGCAACGCGAAAAATTTACAAAACTTGAGGGGCAATCCGGAAAAATTTACAAAACTTGTGGGGCAACACGAAAAATTTACAAAAATTGCGGGGCAATTCGGAAAAATTTGCAAAACTTGAGGAGAAACGCGGAAAAACTGCAAAAATTGTGGAACAGCGCGGAAAAACTGCAAAACTTGTGGAGCAGCGCGGAAAATTTGCAAAACTCGTGGGGCAACACGAAAAAATTTGCAAAAATGGTTGACAAGCCGCCTTAAAAAGAATAAAATAACATTACAACATCAGGGAGTAGTCGGCGGAGCTTTCCGCTTGC